>CAZMWC010000444.1:0-1605 GCA_964569805.1 uncultured Gallionella sp. | reverse complement strand
TCGATTTTGAATATCCACATTGTTTTTCAAAATGGTTGAATAGTTGCTCATTTATATATCCTTACAGGAATTAAATGGTAGCGAATTAAAGGGGTCGGGTTCAGATTAAATTCGCAGCCCGCATCCGTTGAATTCATTTTTGTTGTAATTAAAAGGAGCTAGGTTCAAATTTCTTTTCGGTCGGGGTCGGATTATGCGCAATTAAAGGGATTCGGTTCAAGTTCGCAAACCTAGCCGCCTTGAATTATCTGAACGACGGCTGATCGAGCCTGTTGCAATGCGGCCTTGTTGAGCAGGCCAACGGTATCAACAGGAAGCGATTCGTGGCAGGTGAATAATTTGCCGGGCCGCAGATAACTCACGCGCCGTAAGCTGCCTTCGACAAACTCACTTTCTGCCAGAGTGATTGCGCGGGCATCTGCATAAGGGTTGCTGGTGATTTGGCAGGCGATCCAATCACCTCGCCCTGCATCTGCCAGCAATAAGGCCGGGCGCAGTTTTTTCCGGCTGAGGTCTGAAAACGGGAAGGGTAGAACGACTACTTGCCCGGCTGCAAGTGCGCCCATGCTGCATCCTCCTCTGGGTTGAGCCAGTCTTGCGCCAGCGCGGCTTCGGCCATCAAGGCGGGTTCGTGCGTGGTACCAGGTTCGAGCCAAGTCAGTAATGCGCGTCCGGGCTTGATGGTTTGCGTGGGTTCAACACAGTGCAAATGCCCTGTTTTATCAATCGTCACTTCTATGGTTGTCAGCATGATGCGTTCTCCTGAGATTGCTGCTGCGCAGTCTAACAAAATCCGAGTTAAATAATGAAAGGTAATAAATTAAAGGGTTCGGGGTCTGGTTCAGATTGGAATAAACGGGGACAGATATTGTTGTGCCAGTTTGTCAGGTGTGCGATTAACCCACCAGTTGAGCGCGTGAGTGTCAAGGATGAGCATCAGGACAATGTTTCCCAGTCGCTTTCCGGCGGGCTGCGGAGGATGTCGCCCTTTTCTTCTCCCATCCCTGCCAGAGCTGGCGGCGGCGAACGGCGTCCGGCTGGTTTGGCTGATTCCCACATTACGATGACGCGAGCGCGTTCGGCATGGGCAGGTAGTGCCGCATCCTGTATGACCAGACGATGGTCGGCAATGGATGCGGTTGTTTCAAGAGCCAACATGGGCGTACCTCCTTTGAACCTGCGTCACGATAAGCGATGATTGTACAACATCCTCTTGGCGTAGCGTGTTGACCGTAATACCAAAAGTGCAGGAGTTGAATTGTTTTGCCGACCTCGCTGCCGCGAAAAATTTCTGCGCCATGCCGCCATGGCAACTGTTATTTTTGATATTGATTCACCGCACGATTGTGCGCGGCCAAGTTACTTGAAAATTGTGAGCTGCCATCGCCGCGCGCCACGAAGTATAGCGCGTCGGTCTTTGCCGGGTGCAGGGTCGCCTGCAACGCGGCCATGCCCGGCAAGGCAATCGGCGTGGGCGTCAAGCCGCCGCGCGTGTAGGTATTGTAAGCGGTATCGGCCAGCAGGTCGCGTTTGCGCAGGTTGCCGTCGAATTTCTCGCCCAGGCCGTAGATCACGGTCGGGTCGGTTTGCAGCAGCATGCCCTTG
>CAZMWC010000443.1:0-1609 GCA_964569805.1 uncultured Gallionella sp. | reverse complement strand
CCTTACCCGCGATCATCACGTCGGTGGCGCGCTTGATGCCGTCCACCAGCGATTCGCGGCAGCCGTACAGGTTGTCGAACTTGGACTTGGTGACGGAATCGTTCACGTTGATCGCGGGGAACTTCAGCTCGCCGCGCTCGTGCATCTGATACAGGCGGTGCACGCCGGTGGTGGTCTCCTCGGTCACGCCCCTGATCTGCGCGAGGCGTGTCGAATACCAGCCTGGATCCATAGCCAGCTTGGCCTTGATCGAGGCGAACAGGCAGGTTTCTTCTTCCGAAGTCGGTTTGCTGATCAGCGAAGCGTCTTTTTCGGCGCGCGCGCCCAGATGCAGCAGCAGCGTGGCGTCGCCGCCATCATCGAGAATCATGTTGGAATAACCGCCGTCCGGCCATTCGAAGATGCGGTGGGTGTAGTCCCAGTAGTCGGCGAGCGTCTCGCCCTTGACGGCGAACACCGCGATGCCGTCGGCGGCGATGGCTGCGGCGGCGTGATCCTGGGTCGAGTAGATATTGCAGGATGCCCAGCGCACTTCCGCGCCGAGCGCGGTCAGCGTCTCGATCAGCACTGCGGTCTGGATGGTCATGTGCAGCGAACCGGTGATGCGCGCACCCTTGAGCGGCTGGCTGCTGGCAAATTCCTCGCGGATCGCCATCAGGCCGGGCATCTCGGTCTCGGCGATGGCGATTTCCTTGCGTCCCCATGCGGCGAGGGACAGGTCGGCGATTTTGTAATCGGTGAAAGCGGTATTCATGAAACACTCCATTCAAAAGTTAATGAATGGGTGCCGTTGAAACGGTTGCGGCTCCGAGCCTGACGGGGGAATGGTGATCAAACCCGCTGCAGCACCCCTCGGAGGGCGCGGATTATAAACGCAAAAAGGATTCTTTGCTTGAAGCTGTTGTTTCCGATGGCAAGTCACCCAGTTGGTAACAACTTGTTACAACAAACACCTGCCGTCCGTGACAAAAGTCACTGAGGCCGTGGTGGATCGTCTTGATACTGCAATCGCGTTAACACGCAAGACTGCTGACTGCCAGTGTGGCCTTGCTGAAGCAGCGCAAGTTAATTAATTCCAAATCGGAGGTTTGACATGAAAAATCTGACAGTACTGAAGACAATTACAGCGGCACTGCTTCTTGGAAGTGGAATTGCTGTTGCAGATGAGGTAACCACTGCACCAGTTCAAACTCAAAGCCGGCAAATGCTTGGCAAAAAAATGATGAGCCAGGAAGAGCGTGAAGAACAGCGCGACCAAATGCGCAATGCCGCGACAAATGAAGAGCGCGAAAGAATCCGCACAGAGCAGCATGAAAAAATGAAGGCGCGTGCAGAGGAAAAAGGGGAATCTCTTCCGGATGATCCGCCCGCTCGCCGTCAAGGCGGCGGAAAGGGTAACGGTATGGATGGCGGCCGCGGAGGCATGGGAGGCGGTTATGGCGGAATGGGTGGTAGCCGCGGAGGCAGATAACGGAAAGTAACAGATGCAACAAAAAAGTCCATCCATCGCGGTGGGCTTTTGTTATCTGGTTAATCAGGAGCGCTTCGTAGTAGTTGGTGGAGACGAGGAGGATCGAACTCCCGACCTTCGCATTGCGAACGCGACGCT
>CAZMWC010000442.1:0-1610 GCA_964569805.1 uncultured Gallionella sp. | reverse complement strand
GCTTCCAGCAGGGCTTGACCGATGCGCCCGTACATCCGCACCTTGTCATTGATCGCCTTGCCGGAAGCCTGAAACTGCTGCTGATGCTTGTTTTTGGCGGCGTTGAACAGCTTGCCGATGATGCGGTCGTGAAGGTCGATGATTTCATCGGTGACGGTGGCCATGCCTTCAATGGCCAGCGCTACCAGAGTGGCATAGCGTCGTTGCACTTCGAACTTGGTTAGGTCGGCGGGCGTCATCTGCCCACCCTCACGGGCGATCTTGAGCAGTCGGTTCTGGTGAACCTGTCGCTCGATGCCTGCGGGCAGGTCAAGCGCCTGCCACGCCTTGAGGCGCTCGATGTGTTCGAGCATGTGCCGTGAGTTCGGTTTGACGGGCGACTGGCGCAGCCATGCCAGCCACGTCATTTTGCTGCCTTCCTTGCGCTTGAGAAGTTCGTCCAGGCGCTGACGGTGGGGTGATAACAAAGAATCGGTCAACGCCGCGTAAATACGCCGGTTGGCACGGGTGATGGCCTCGGAGCTCGCGCGTTCGATGGCATTCATGGCGGGCAGGATGATGCTCTGCCGTCGCAGGTTTTCGACAAGGGTGCTGGCCAGCACAATGCCCTTGTCGGTCTGCAAGGCCAGCTCCGTTAGCGTATGCACCGCTTGTCGGTAGTGGCTCATGGTGAAAGGCTTGAACCCAAACACCGTTTGCAGCTCGACCAGGTGCTCCCGCCGTGTCTGCTCGCGCTGGCCGTACTCGTTCCAGCTTTCCACAGGTACCTTGAGTTGCGCAGCCACCATGCGCAACAAGGGCGGGAACGGAGGTTCATCGGCACCCAAAAAAATGCCAGGGAATCGCAAATAGCAAAGCTGGATGGCGAAGCCCAACCGATTTGCGGGGCCACGACGCTGACGGATGACCGACAGGTCGGTGTCGTTGAACGTGTAGTGCCGGATCAGATCGTCTTTGGCATCAGGCAGTGCCAGCAGGCTTTCGCGCTCGGTGGCGGACAGGATTGAGCGGCGCGGCATTGTCAGTCTTCCCGCAGGTACTGGTACAAGGTTTCACGGCTGATGCCGAAGTCACGGGCCACCATGGTTTTTTGATCGCCTGCCGCGACTCGCCGTTTCAACTCGGCAATTTGTTCGCTGTTCAGCGATTTCTTTCGTCCCCGATAGGCACCGCGCTGCTTGGCAAGCACAATTCCCTCGCGTTGACGTTCACGGATCAGGGCGCGCTCGAACTCAGCAAAGGCCCCCATGACCGACAGCATCAGATTGGCCATCGGTGAGTCCTCGCCGGTGAACGTCAGCCCTTCTTTGACGAACTCGATGCGCACGCCCCGTTGTGTCAGCCCCTGAACGATGCGGCGCAGGTCATCGAGATTGCGTGCCAGCCTGTCCATGCTATGCACCACCACGGTATCGCCCTCGCGGACGAAGGCCAGCAGCCTTTCAAGCTCGGGACGTTGCGTATCCTTGCCGGAAGCCTTATCGGTGAATACCTTGCCAACGTCGATTTGCTCCAGTTGCCGATCAGGGTTCTGGTCGAAGCTGCTGACGCGGATATAGCCGATGCGTTGACCTTGCAAGATGCCTCCAAAGGTAAAAGTGTCAGGATGA
>CAZMWC010000441.1:0-1611 GCA_964569805.1 uncultured Gallionella sp. | reverse complement strand
ACGCCTGCGGCCAAAGTCGAGAGCCGTCCGCGACCGCCCGATTTCACGTTGATCACCGATTGGCCGATCATCGCGCAACCCGCCATGCCGCCTACGCAGCCGGAAGCGATGTTGGCGATACCCTGGCCGACGCATTCGCGGTTTTTGTTGCTGGAGGTGTCGGTCAGGTCGTCGACGATGGAGGCCGTCATCATGGATTCCAGCAGGCCCACCACGGCCAGTGTGGCCGACACCGGGAAGATGATGGACAGCGTCTCCCAGTTCAGCGGCACCTCGGGCAGCAGGAACACCGGCAGGCTGTCCGGCAACTGGCCCATGTCGCCCACGTTGCGAATATCGATGCCGAAGTAGATGGCGACGGCGGTCAGCACGACGATGGCGACCAGCGGTGAAGGTACGGCCTTGGTGATGTACGGGAACAGGTAGATGATGCCCAGCCCGGCCGCGACCATCCAGTACACCGCCACGGGCACATCGATCAGTTCAGGCAATTGCGCCATGAAAATTAGGATCGCCAGCGCGTTAACGAAGCCGATGACCACCGCACGCCCGACGAAGCGCATCAGCGAGCCGAGCCGCAGCCAGCCCGCGGCGATCTGCAACACGCCGGTCAGGATGGTGGCCGCCAGCAGGTATTGCAGGCCGTGTTCCTTGACCAGCATCACCATCACCAACGCCATCGCGCCAGTGGCGGCGGAGATCATGCCGGGCCGCCCACCGGTAAAAGCGATTATCGTGGCGATACAGAACGAGGCGTAAAGACCGACCTTGGGATCGACCCCGGCGATGATGGAGAAGGCGATGGCCTCGGGGATCAGTGCCAGCGCGACCACCATGCCGGCAAGCAGATCGTTCTTGATGTTGGAAAGCCAGTCCTGGCGTAAAGATTTCATCATGGTGTTTATTCCATTGTCGTTGTCCGCAATGCAGCGGGCGGTTGAGGCAAAAGCAAACAGCGCACCCTCCACGGGGAATGCTGCACGCTCGGGTGTCAGGCCGGAGCGGGGAGGAATGCAGGATGACCGGATGCGCAGCCCTGTTCGAGCATGCAAGTAAATCTTCAGGGCTGGCAACGATATGGATTTACACGGGGGGTGCTCCGTTTTGTCTTCTGGAATATGCTTGGGAGGACGCGCATTCTACAGCAATGAACGGTTCGACAATACTCTCTTAGCCTCTCTCCCAGCGCGCGCGCGTGAGATTAATCGGTGCGGCGACCATGCTTCATTGGATATTGCCTGAATGGCAGTTACAAATCCGACAGCGGCTTCCCGGCCAGCCGGTCGTCCCGTATCTGGAGTTGCTGGATCACCTTTTCGAGCGATGCGTCGAGAGACTGCATTGTTTCGGCCGGCAAGGCCGACAACGCTTCCGGCAGGACGCCTTCAGCCGGGCCGGGCGCGTTTTTTATCAGCCTGGCGGCCTCTTCAGTGAGGCGCAATCCGACGCGGCGCTGATCCTCCTTGCTGCGCTCCTTGGAAATCAGCTTGCGGGCCACCAGTTTTTCTACGAGCTGGCTGCATGTGGATTGGTGGATCGAAAGGCGTTCCGCCAGTTCCGAGATGCCGATGCCGGGCGTATTGGCAACTTCCTGCATGACCCAGAGCTGCG
>CAZMWC010000440.1:0-1612 GCA_964569805.1 uncultured Gallionella sp. | reverse complement strand
TCGCACATAACCTGTTGTTCGTGCGAATGAATTCGCACCTACACACACCTCAACTGCGGTTCTTAGGATGAAATTCTGTCATGGGTAAACCCAACGCTGTGCCAAAAGTTGGTTTCGTTTCACTCGGCTGTCCCAAAGCGACCGTTGACTCCGAACATATCCTGACCCATTTGCGTGCCGAGGGCTATCTGATCTCCGGCACTTATCAGGATGCCGATCTGGTGGTGGTGAATACCTGCGGTTTCATCGACAGCGCGGTGGAAGAATCGCTGGACGCGATCGGCGAGGCGCTGGCCGAGAACGGCAAGGTGATCGTCACCGGTTGCCTCGGCGCGAAGGGTGATGTAGTGCGGCAGGCGCATCCCAGGGTACTGGCCGTCACCGGGCCGAATGCCACCGATGAGGTGATGGCGGCGATACATCAGCACTTGCCCAAGCCTGTCCTGAGCCATGTCGAAGGGCCGCATGACCCTCTGTCCGATCTGGTGCCCGCGCAGGGCATTCGCCTCACGCCGAAACATTATGCCTACGTGAAAATTTCCGAAGGCTGCAATCATCGCTGCACCTTCTGCATCATCCCCAGCCTGCGCGGCGATTTGGTCAGCCGCCCGGTTGGCGAGGTGATGCAGGAAGCCGAGCATCTGGTCAAATCGGGGGTGAAGGAATTGCTGGTGATCTCGCAGGACACCAGCGCCTACGGTGTGGATGTGAAATATCGCACCGGCTTCTGGGGCGGCAAACCGCTCAAGACGCGCATGACAGAGCTGGTGGCTGCGCTCGGCGAGCTGGGCGTGTGGGTGCGGCTGCATTATGTCTATCCCTACCCGCATGTGGATGAAGTGATTCCGCTGATGGCGGCGGGGAAAATCCTGCCCTATCTCGACATCCCGTTCCAGCATGCCAGCCAGCGCATCCTCAAGCTGATGAAACGGCCGGGCGACAGCGAGAATGTGCTGGCGCGCATCCGGCAATGGCGCGAGATTTGCCCCGACCTTACTTTGCGCAGCACCTTCATCGTCGGCTTCCCCGGAGAAACCGAGGAAGAATTTGAAGAGCTGCTGGATTTTCTGGAAGAAGCGCAGCTTGACCGTGTCGGCGCGTTTGCCTATTCCCCGGTAGAAGGCGCGGCGGCCAACGATTTGCCTGACCACGTGCCGCCGGAAGTGCAGCAAGAACGCCTGGGGCGGTTGATGATGTTGCAGGAAGACATCAGCGAAGAACGTCTCCAGCGCAAGATCGGCAAAACCATTACCGTGCTGGTGGATGAGGTGGATGAAGAGGGCGCAATCGCGCGTAGCGATGCGGACGCGCCGGAAATCGACGGGCTGGTGTACATAACAAACGGGCAGGATTTGCATGCTGGTGATTTAATCGAAGTGACAGTCACCAACTCCGATACCCATGACCTTTGGGCGGAAGTGAAGGTCGATCCGTGCTTATCCGGTTGTTTTCCAAAATAACACCTACCGTAGGTCGGGTTAGCGAAGCGTAACCCGACTTCGACGGCGAATCACTTCTTGTCGTTGTTGGAGCGGTCGCCAGCGTGTGGCATATCACGAGGGTGTAAGAAGTTTTGTGTAAACGGTCATTTGGCAGGAAACTGCCATAACTT
>CAZMWC010000439.1:0-1615 GCA_964569805.1 uncultured Gallionella sp. | reverse complement strand
ATTTGCGTGACGTTCGCGGCGATGAGTTTTTCGCGGAACGCATCGGAGCGGTGCAACAGCGAGCGGCGCGGCGCAATGCGTTCGATCACACCCTGCGCGCCGTTCTCCGCCGAGGCTTCGCCGGTGAGCCGGATTTCGACGATGTCACCGCACACCACCTCGCTTTTCTTGCCGCGCGTCAGACAGAGCATTTCGCTGCCGTCTTCGAGACTCACCAAGTACTGGCGTCCGAATGCGGCAATGACCTGCGCGTTGAGTGGCATGTTCAAACCGCCTCCTTGTGATGTGACCGCTTCAAAACGGCAGGAACAACGCCGTCGCCAGCGTTTGTGCCACACGGGTAAGGGTGCGCTGCATTTTTTCAGAAAGGGTCAGCGCGTAAAGATCCAGACTGCCAATGATCTTGCCGAACTCCCGTTCGAAGCTGAGGTTGCGCTCGACCTCGCTGATTTCGTTGGTGAGCAGGTAGAGCTGCCCGGTTTCGTCGCGCGCATTGGAGAGTTTCCACACCGCGATCTCGATGTTGCGCGCGGCGTTGTAGACGTTTTGCGGGTCGATGCTGTCGGTGATGAAGAATTCGGTTTTCCCGCCATGCGCCTTGATCAGCATGGTCTGCATGCCGACGGCCAGCGACAGCACTCTGTCCCCCTGAAACTCGGGCTTGAACGCCTGCTGGATGGCATCGGTTCCCTCCGCATTGCCGATGGCCTCGAAACGCCAGTCCTGCCGGCCCTCGAACACCCAGCGCACCATATCTTCCGCGCTGCCTGACGTGCTCTTCCTCAACTCACGCGGGTTGCGTTTGTAGAGCTTGGTCATCAGCACGCGCAAACTCTGACCATTCTCGCGCATCTCCACGTCGGCCATGCGGTCAAAATCGGATTTGCCCAATTGCATGAGCGGATTCCTGTCCTCATGTTGCGGCATGCGATGCTTGCCGCTTGTCGGCGGGCTGGCGCATGCGGCGAGCAGTATGGCACTCAACAAAATCGGCAGGATGGCCTGTTTCATCGCCTTCCCTCCGGGCTGCCCGCTAATGTGCGATGCGCCGGATGCCGGCAAACGGATACGGCAGTAGTCCGGCCTGTCGGCATGACCCTCAAAGCCCGAACAGCGCGTCCGCTTTCGCGGCGCAAATAAAATCGTTTTCCGACAGGCCGCCGATGGCGTGGGTGGCGTATTCCACCTGGCAACTGTCGTAGGTAACGGCGAGGTTGGGGTGGTGGTCTTCGCGGTGCGCCATCCAGGCGATGGCGTTCACGAAGGCGATGGTCTGGTAGTAATTCTTGAAGGGGTAGGTTTTGCCGATCAGGTTGCCGTATTGCCGCCAGCCTTCCAGTTGTTTCATCAGGCTATCGGCTTCCGGCTGGGGTAGCGGCGGCACACCACCCTCGCAGGGTTTGCATTGTTTGCTGGTCAGATCGCATGCTTGTTCCATGATGTTCTCCTCACTGGGTTTGAAGGCGGGGGGCTTGAAGACGGAGGGCTTGCAAATGTGCGATGCGCGTTGCGGCAGGCGGATGCGAGTCGTAAAAACTGGAATACAGCGGATCGGGGGTCAGCGTCGCCGCATTGTCCTGATACAGCTTGACCAGCGCGCTCACCATATCCGTTG
>CAZMWC010000438.1:0-1617 GCA_964569805.1 uncultured Gallionella sp. | reverse complement strand
GCCGATCAGCACCTCGTCCGACGGCTCGCCGAATGAGGATTCCGCCTTCACCCAGCGGGTGTTCTCCAGCCCCTCGATGTTGTAAACGCCGCTGCCACCGATAATGCCTAACATATTTCTCTCCTCCCTTATTTCAACCTAAACCTCAATTCACCACGAAGAACACAGAGAACACGAAGGCTATTTTATGGAATTGAACGATATTGGGCATCTACCAACAAGGTGACTCCCATATTCCGACGCATTGTTTTTCTTCGCGTTCTTCGTGGTCTTCGTGGTTCAACTGTGTTAAGGACTCAAACCACAACAGGCACCCGATCGGTCAGCGCGCACATCAATTCATAGCTGGCGGTTCCGGCCGCACGCGCCACGTCCTCAACCGGTAGGCCTTCACCCCATAACACGACACGACTCCCGACATCGGCTTGCGGCAACTTGCTCAGATCCGCATACAGCATGTCCATCGACACGCGCCCAAGCGTTTGCGCTCGTTGCCCGTCAATAAGGATCGGCGTACCGTTCGGTGCATGGCGCGGATAGCCGTCGGCATAGCCGCAGGCGACGATGCCGACGCGCATGGGGTGCTCGGCGCGGAACAACGCGCCGTAGCCGATCTCGTCCCCGGCGCGCAAATCCTGCACGGCGATGATGCGGCTGCTCAGGGTCATCGCCGGCTTCAGCCCGAATTGTTGCGCACTGGCATCGGCAAAGGGCGACGCCCCATACAGCATGAGGCCGGGGCGCACCCAGTTGCCGTGAGATTCCGGGTAACGCAGCAGCGCGGCGGAATTCGCCAGAGAGCGCGGCACACGGTAAGGCGCGGCGAAATCGTTGAACAGGGCAAGCGGTTCATCTATGCCGCGCGCTTCGTCGGCATTGGCGAAGTGCGTCATCAGGGTGATTTCGCGCACTGCCCGATGGCGGCGCAATTGCTCCATGGCCTGTGACGCCTGCTGCGGCGCGAAACCAAGGCGATTCATGCCGCTGTTAACTTTCAACCAGACATCCAGCCCCGCGTTTTTCGGATAAGCATCCAGCAAAGCAATCTGCCAGGCGCTGTGGATCACGCAGGTCAAATTATATTCGCATATCAGCGCCAAATCTTCCGCGCCAAAAAAACCTTCCAGCATCAGGATCGGCTGGCGAAAACCCACGTCCCGCAAACGCATCGCATCCTGGATACCCAGCAACGCGAAACCGTCCGAGGCAGACAGCGCTTCGGCAACGCGCAACATGCCATGCCCGTAGCCGTCCGCCTTGATAATAGACATTAGACGCGCAGATGTGGCACGGCGCGCTACCTGCAGGTTATTTTCCAGCGCGCTCAGGTTGATATGGGCTTGTATGGGGCGAGGCATGAAAGCTGTCTTGCTGTAAGGATGTTCAATAAACGCGAATGATAGCAGGGGCTATGCTTTCGTGATATAAAACGGCCTGCCAAAATTAACCCCCAGTTTAATGAATCTCGGTTTTTACATTATCCTCGCGGCGCAGTTTTTTTCCGCGCTCGCCGACAACGCCCTGCTATTCGCCGCGATTGCCCTGCTCAATGACTTGAAATCTCCGGCTTGGCATACGCCGGTATTGCAGCAGAGCTTCATCGTCTCGTACATCGTG
>CAZMWC010000437.1:0-1619 GCA_964569805.1 uncultured Gallionella sp. | reverse complement strand
TGCCTCAGGCTGGCAAAGCGAAGAGGACGCCGCCTGGCCGGTAGCCGAACTGCTGCAGGAAATGGAGCCGCGCTGTTCGATCGAGATCGAAGGGCGAGAGGTTCAGCTGCGCGCCTGGAAGTATGAAGTCAAAGGCGTTGGTGGCTCCAGCGTGCCGGTTTATTTCCTGGATACCGATCTCGAGCAGAATGCCGCGCCGGATCGCACCTTCACCGATCATCTCTACGGCGGCGATTTGCGCTACCGGCTTTGCCAGGAGGCGGTGCTGGGCATAGGCGGGGTCAGGATGCTGCGCGCCCTGGGTTATGGCGGGAATGGGGGCTACAACGAAATCAAGCGCTTCCACATGAACGAAGGACATGCCGCGCTGTTGACCCTGGAGCTTGCGTATGAGCTTTCCAGACAGGCCTGGGATATGGCCTACGAGCAGACCAAACACACCATCACGCCGGAGATGGTGCATCTGGTCAAACCCAGGTGCATTTTCACGACCCACACGCCGGTGCCTGCCGGGCAGGACAAGTTTCCGCTGGACCTCGTGCATCAGGTGATCACCGGTTATGAGGGGGCGTTTGCGGAACGCGAGCAGGAATTCTGCCCCGACTCCGTGCTGAACATGACGCACCTCGCGCTCGACAACAGCCACTACATCAACGGGGTGGCGAAAAGCCATGGGCATGTGGCGCGACAGATGTTCTCCAAGTACGACATCCACTCCATCACCAACGGCGTGCATGTGGCCACCTGGGCCTGTCCCTCCATCGCCCGGCTGTTCGACGAGCATATTCCGGGCTGGCGCGAAGACAACGCCAGCCTGCGCTACGCGGTCAACATCTCCAAACGGCTTGTCTGGGCAGCGCACCGCCAGGCGAAAGAAGCGCTCATCGGGCAGGTGAACAAGCTCACCGGCATCGGCCTCGAGCCCGAGGTTTTCACGATCGGTTTCGCGAGACGCGCGGCGGTTTACAAGCGCGCCGACCTGCTGTTCTGGGATACCGCACGGCTCAGCGAAATAGCAAAGACTGTCGGCCCGTTCCAGCTTGTCTATGCGGGCAAGGCGCACCCGCAGGATACGCCGGGAAAAGAGGTCATCCGCCGTATCCACGAGATCAGGGAGACGCTCGGGGGAATCATCAAACTGGTTTATCTGGAAGACTACGGCATCGATCTGGCGAAGCTGATTACCTCCGGCGTGGACCTCTGGCTCAACACGCCGCAGCCTCCGCTCGAAGCCTCGGGCACCAGCGGCATGAAGGCCGCCGTCAACGGCGTCCCTTCGTTCAGCATACTGGACGGCTGGTGGGGCGAAGGATGTATCGAGGGGGTAACCGGCTGGGCGATAGGCGGAGACAGGGATGCCAGCATGGAAAGCCGCGACACCCGCGCCGAAGACGCTCACGCGCTGTATAACAAACTGGAGATGATCATCCTGCCGATGTTCTGCAACGAGCCGGATCGCTATGCCGAGGTGATGCGCCATTCGATCGCGCTCAACGCATCGTTCTTCAACACCGAGCGCATGCTGTCCCAGTACATCACCAAGGCCTATTTCAAGTGAAGATAGCCGGCAAGAAACTCCCAATCAATATGCGGGGTGCCTCTGCGGCATTTACCGCCAA
>CAZMWC010000436.1:0-1622 GCA_964569805.1 uncultured Gallionella sp. | reverse complement strand
GATGCGGCCTATGCTTGTAAAGCCGACTTCCCGAAAAAATTACCCAAAGAGATTATCCAAAGAAATTACAGATACTTTTTCATGCGCGCCAGCACGGTCTCGCGCGGGAACAGCGCCAATACGGCATCCACCGACGGCGTGTGCGTCTGCCCGACCAGCATCACGCGCAGCGGCATCGCCAGCCTGGGCATTTTCAGATTGTGTTTGGCCAGCAATTCTTTTATCAGCGCAGCCAGTGCAGGCGCTTCCCAGGCGACATCGGCAAAACGCGCGGCGAGTTCACGCAATGCGGGCAGCACTTCCGGCACAAGATGCGCATCCAGCAACTCCTGTGTTGGATGTATTTCAATATAAAAGACTTCCGCTTCATCCGCCAATTCGAGCAACGTCGCGGTGCGCTCCTTGTACAGGACAATCACCGCTTCCAGCGGCGGCGCATCGCTTGCCTGTACGCCGCGCTCCGCCAGATGCTTGCGCACCAATTCCGCCAAACGCGGATTGTCGGCCAGTTTGATGTAATGCTGGTTCAGCCAGCGCAGTTTTTCCGGGTTGAACTGCGCCGCCGATTTACTGATGTGGCGCAAGTCGAACCATTCGACAAGTTGTTGCACGGAGAAAATTTCTTCATCGCCGTGCGACCAGCCCAGGCGCGCCAGATAATTAATCAACGCTTCCGGCAAATAACCGTCCTCGGCATATTGCATCACACTCACCGCGCCATGCCGCTTGGACAGCCGCTCGCCATCGCTGCCCAATATCATCGGCACATGCGCATATTGCGGCAGCGTCGCGCCCAATGCCTTGAGGATATTGATCTGGCGCGGCGTATTGTTGACGTGATCGTCGCCGCGAATGACCTGTGTGATGCCCATATCCAGATCGTCCACGACTACACAGAAGTTGTAAGTCGGCGTACCGTCGGCGCGGGCGATGATCAGATCGTCCAGTTCGCTGTTCTCGAACACGATCTTGCCCTTGACCATGTCGTCCCACGCCGCCACGCCGTGCAGGGGGTTCTTGAAACGCACCACCGGTTTGACGCCCTCTGGCGGAGCCGGCAGAACCTTGCCCTGCCCGGGCCGCCAACACCCGTCATAACGCGGCTTCTCACCGCGCACACGTTGCGCTTCGCGCATGCTTTCCAATTCTTCCGGCGCGGTATAGCAGTAATAGGCCGTGCCCTCATCGAGCATCTGCTGCAGCACCGCCTTGTAGCGATCCATGCGCTGCATCTGGTAGAACGGCCCCTCGTCGTAATCCAGATTCAACCAGGACATCCCGTCCAGAATCGCCTGCACCGACTCCTGCGTGGAACGCTCCAGATCGGTATCTTCGATACGCAAAATAAAAGTACCTCCCAGCTTGCGCGCGTATGCCCAGGAGAACAAAGCGGTGCGCGCACCGCCGATATGCAGATAACCGGTGGGGCTGGGAGCGAAACGAGTACGTGTAGTCATAACTTGAACAGGAGAGCCATAGTGGAGCGCGCATTTTACGGACTTTGCTCATCTCGCGCACAAAGTTATGACTTTTCCATTGACTGTGATCGCCGCGTTATGCTCTAATTCGCGCCCTCTTCGGGGCGGTTAGCTCAGTGGTAGAGCACTGCCTTCACACGGCAG
>CAZMWC010000435.1:0-1627 GCA_964569805.1 uncultured Gallionella sp. | reverse complement strand
CGATGGCATTTAGTTCCAGAATTGTAGACTTTATTTCTGACTTATGAGTAATGCCTCTCGTAGAACGCATCAATCTGCTCCGCGAAGCGCGCGACAACCTTGGGGCGCATCAGTTTCAGCGTCGGGGTCAGCAGGCCGTTGTCCACGCTCCACGGCTCGGTCAGCAACAGCACGCGGCGCACGTTGGCATAGCCGGGGAAGTCGCGCAGGTTGAGCGCGATGCGTTTCAACACGCGGGATTCGACGCGGCTATCGTGCAGCGCCTCCGGCATGTCGGGACGGATGCCGATCTCTTGCGCGAAATGCGGCCACTCATCCGGGTTCAGCACTACCAGCGCAGCCAGGTGCGGGCGCGCCTCGCCGATCACCATCACCTGATCGAACAGCGGATCGCGCAGGATAGCGTGTTCCATATCGAGCGGCGGCACCTTCTCGCCGTTCGACATCACGATGATTTCCTTGGTGCGCCCGGTGATGTAGATGTGCCCGGTATCGGAGATACGCACCACGTCGCCGGTGTTCAGCCAACCGTCGGCATCGATTATCGCGCGTGTCGCCGCCGGGTTGTTCCAGTAACCCAGCATCACGTTTGGCCCTTTCACCAGCAGTTCGCCCTGCTCCCCCCTGCGCACCTCGATGCCGCTGATCGGCAGTCCCACGCTGTCGGGAAAATTGTTGTCGAGCCGGTTCGCGCTGATCACCGGGCTGGTTTCGGTCAGGCCGTAACCCTGGATCACCGGCAACCCCAGCCCGATAAACATACGCGAGATCTCCGGCGGCAGCGCCGCGCCGCCGCTCAATGCCACGCGCAGCCTGCCGCCGAGATGGTTGAGCACCGTTTGTGCGACCAGTCTGTGCAGCAGCGGCCAGAGCAAAAAGGATAACTGCCACGAGCCACGCCCCTGCTGGTGCAGGAAGCGCGCCCAGCCGGTCTCCACGGTAAAATTGAATAGCCCGCGCTTGAGCGGCGTGCTTTCCCGCAGCGCGGTCTGCACCGTGGTATAGATGCGCTCATAGATGCGCGGCACGGAAATCAGTAGGGTCGGATGAATGGTGCGCAGGTCTTCCGACAGCTGCGGGATGGAGCGCGCGAACGCGACCGTGGCGCCAGCCATCACCGTCAGGTAATAGCCGACGGTGCGCTCGAAGGTATGCGACAGCGGCAGGAACGACAGCAGCAAGTCGTCCTGCCCGACCGGAAAAAATTCAAGGCAGGCGTGCGCGTTGATCAGCATGTTGGCGTGGCTCAACATCACGCCTTTTGGCTTTCCCGTGGTGCCGGAGGTGTAGATGATGCTCGCCAGAGTGTCAGCCGGACAGGGCTGCTCAGGTTGCAGCACGGCATCGGCTGGCAGAAATTCAGCCATGCACACCAGACGCGGCTCGCCGGCATCGCGCACCTCGTCGAGACTCACGAAGCGCGCTATGCCCGCCATCTGCTCGCGCGCCATGCGCAACGCCTGCCATTGCTCGGCGCTCTCAAACACCAGCACCTTCACATCGGCATCGTTGGCGATATAGGCGATGTTGTCAGGGCGATCCACGGTATACAGCGGGACGACGGCCAGCCCGAGCGACATCGCCGCCTGGTCGAGTATCATCCAGCACGGGCAGTTGCGCAGCATCA
>CAZMWC010000434.1:0-1628 GCA_964569805.1 uncultured Gallionella sp. | reverse complement strand
ACCTTGGCGAGTACGAGGGCGATTTGAATGTAGACGGGCGCATCGTCACCGATTTGATAACAGCCTGCAAGGTAGTGGCCGCCGCGCTGGATAAGTTGCCGCCTCTGCGGTGATGAAGGACGTGGTAGCTCCCGTACTGCATCGATCTGATAGCAGGCGCATACATAAAATCCGATCCGGAACAATGCAAGGCTTTCCGTCCGGCGCACGCCAAACGCCCATAGGCTAGAAAGTATGGATAAGACCCAAGCCATAGCCGGAGAGTTTTGCACCAAGGCCTGCCGCGCCAGCTGCGCTGGTAACAGCGGTGCCTGCGGTGAAGTTGTAAGCAGCGGCTGTGTCATTGCTTAACTGGGTGTAGAAGCCATACACCTCGGTGCGCTTGGAGAAGTTGTAGCCGTAGCGCAGGGAATACTGGCTCGCTCCGGTATTTGCCACGCCCCCCAAGTCGCCTGCCCGAGCATAAAAGGTACCGACATTGCTCGTGCCGAATTTGTACTTGCCGGACAATTCCCATCCGTTGCGCGAGGCAGTTGTCGTGCTGCCTGCCGCCGTTGCTACTGAAAGACGTTTCAGCGTCAAGCCGATCAGGCCATCCTTGAACTTGTATGCTCCGACCAGACGGTTCGCGGAATCGGTCAGGTTGGCTGCCGTGGACAAGGCATCCCTGTGCGCCTCGTAGCCGTAAGCGCCGTAGAACAAATCATTCTCATAGGTGGCCGACATTGACCAGACAGACTTGTCGCCGCCTGCTGCAATAGCTCCCTTTTTGGTGTTGTCAGGCGCATAAGCCAGCCTGGCCTGGAAACCGTTGTAATCCGGCGTCCAATACTGGATGACATTTTTCTGGCGGGTATTGAAGCTTGCAGTGGAAGAAGCGGCGGTAGTGCTGGCGGTATTGTAGGCAGTTCTGCCGGTAACGTTGATTGCGGAGGCGATGTGAGTGTTGCCGAACAGTTCGACCTTGGTGTGTGCCTCTTTGTATGGGGTATCCCAGTTGCCGTAGAACACGGTGCCGAAGTTGCCTTTCAGCCCCACGTTGCTGTTGCGCGTTTTGGCAAACGGCGTGCCGTTGGAATTGGTCAGGTCAAACTCGGCTTCTAACTGGAAAATCGCCTTCAGGTCATCGCCCAAGTCTTCGCTGCCCTTGAAACCAAAACGGGATGCATTGGAAACGACGCGGTTCAGGCTGGTTGCGTTGGTGGTCAGCAGGGCCTTGTCATTCTTGACCGACTCAACGTTGACGTGAAATACACCGTAAAAAGTGATGTTGCTGGTGTCTGCCAAGGCTAATGCGGGTACGCTCAAAGACAGAAAAACGAGATAATTCAATTTATTAAGATTTAACACAATACATCCCTCAAGTAAAAATGAAATCAGCTCGGTTATGAATACTAGTACACAACGCAATTGGATATGTAATTTAGGATATAACGTAAAGCGGGTCAATCAAGAAAAAGAACTAGTTCGTTAGGGTTATATTTACATAACGGCAATTTGGGATTAGAGTCATACCAATAGGGAGGTAGCCATGACTGAAATAATGGAAGTAAATGAAACGGCAACACTTTTACCCAAGCTGAAAATTGCCAAAGGACGGCGTTGGGATCACCTTGAATTGCTGGAGC
>CAZMWC010000433.1:0-1629 GCA_964569805.1 uncultured Gallionella sp. | reverse complement strand
GCTGCGCGGCTCCTTGCGCTTCATCCCGCAAAAGTGAATTTATAGAGGTTCCCATCAGAAGGCAGAGGGCAGTTTCTTGCCCGCGCTCCGCGCGGGCTGTTGAGTATGCGCGGTTTAGCCGCGACAAAACCTCTGTCTTCTGTCTTCTGTCTTCTGAATCACGGTGCCATCATTCCATTGAAGCGATCGCGGCTTTGTGTGATGTCTTGCGACCAATCTTTGTCGTTATCCACCACGGTAGGCTTCAGCAGGATCACCAGCTCACGCTTTTCGCTGCGTTTGTTGGTTTGCCCGAATACCGACTTGGGCAAACCGGGTAAGCCGGATTGATCATCAAAGGTTGCTTGCCGCATCAGGCCACCCAATGCCACGATTTGCCCGTCTTTGGCACGCACGATGCTGTCGGTTTCAGAAATGGAACTGGAAGCCAGCGGCAGGGTCAGTGTGCCGCCGGTACCCGTATCAACGGTCTTGGTGACGGTGGACACCAGGCTTACCGAGGGATGGATGTGCAGAATGATCTCATTGTTCTGATCGATGCGCGGCGTAACATCGAGCGCGATACCGGAGAAGAACGGCTGCAGCGTCACGGTCGGCGTGGAAGTGGTTGCCGTGCCGGTGGTCGTGGTGGTGGAAACGTTGGTAACGAAAAATTCATCCGTGCCGACCTTGAGTACCGCCTTCTGCCCGTTCAAGGTGGCGATGCGCGGACTGGACAACACATGTACGTTACCCTGTGATTCCAGGAAATTCAGCAGCGCGGCAAAATTGCTGGTCTGGAACGCCAAGCCGAACAGCGAACCCGCGGCATTTGCGCCAGCTGCCAAAGCGGCCCCGGGGATGGCGGCGGCGGCGAGTGTGGTCGCTGTCGTATTGGCGCCCAGATTCGAGCCGGGTATCAACGATGCTGCCGTACCGCCGCCGGGCACCAGCGAGCCGCTTGGCGAAATTTGCCCGATCGAGGTATGGCTGTTGTTGCCGTTCTTGAATGCGCCCCAGTTCACGCCGGATTGGTATCCCTCGTTCAGTTGCACCTCGACGATCTTGGCCTCCAGAATCACCTGGCGCTCGATGGAAATTTGCGATGCCTTGAGATAAGCGGTGATATTTCTCATCTCATCCGGCATCGCGCGCACCACGATCACCCCGGACATCGGGCTGACCACCACGCTGCGGCCTTTTTCATCCCCCACAATCGCCTTCAGCGATTGCGTCAATTCGGTCCAGAAATCGGCGCTGCTGGTGGTTATCACCTTGCTGCTATCCTGGGCGCGCCCCGCCCCGCCTGCCGTAGTTGTTGGTGTTGTCGTGCCGGGTGTGCCGCCTGTTGGGCTATCGGAAACAGAGCCCGATGTCACGCGCAGCGACGATGTCCCGGCACGCGACCCGGTCAGATAGTTCACCTGAAAAATACGTGTCTGCAAAGTCAATGGCTGGATATAGATGCGGGAGCCGTCCAGCTTGTAGTCATAGCCATACATCTCACGTATCGCTTCCAGCGCATCGAACACCGTGACATCTTTCAAATTCAGCGAGATATTGCCGCTGACCTCCGGGTGCAGCAACATGCTGTAGCGCGTGCCGGAAACAATGGCCATGAACACTTGCTGCGCCGGTGTGTTGCTCACG
>CAZMWC010000432.1:0-1642 GCA_964569805.1 uncultured Gallionella sp. | reverse complement strand
TTCGCAAAAGACCGCTACGCCATCAAGCGCTCGCCGTTCGCAGGCTGCTGGTGCAAGGGTAGAGTCCGCTTGTGTGCAGTGCATGAAAGCAATCTACAGGCATTAATAACTAGCCAGAAGCGTGTAGTATGTCGGTCATTTTGGATTCTGCTTCGGTTAAAATGAAACTTCCCAATGGAGCGAGTGCAGTTGTTGACATAGAAAAGTTGCGAGATTACTGTTTGTCTTCGCAACATCCGGAAGGACGGCATAAGGCGAGAGTTTTCTTATCTGCGCTTGGAATTACATCCGCTGATGCGGGCAAGTTACGAGATATTTTGTTATCCGCCGCTGCGGTGAATAACGAGGTTACCATGACCGGTGCTGACAAATATGGTTGTCGTTATTCATTGGATGTCGTTGTGATTTCGGGTAGTCGTGAGGCGCTTGTCAGAAGTGCATGGATTATCAAGACTGGCGAGGATTTTCCTCGTTTAGTTAGTTGTTATGTATTGCGAGGTGCTGTATGAAAACATTAGAAGTCGTCGCACTGACCAACGATGTTCCAGAAAAACATCTTCGTCGTGGCCAGGTTGGAACGGTGGTGGAGATGCTTGCTCCTGGTGTGGTGGAGGTTGAGTTCTCCGACTTGGATGGAAATACCTATGCCATGTGCGCAGTGCCAGAAAGCAATCTGCTGGTTTTGCATCACATCCCAGATGCTATCGCGGCCTAGCCATGTAATTTTCCGTGCCCGACTTTTGCCCGACTCGGTCGTGCATCGTGGTGCGCTGTAGTGCAAAACTGTAACGGAATGCACTGGCGCGGACTATATAAATCAATAAGTTACAAACACTTTCTTGCCTACGAACCAAGGGGTCGGGCGTTCGAATCGCTCCGGGCGCACCAGTAAATCAAAGGGTTAGAGAAATCTAACCCTTTTTCTTTTCTGCTGGCTAGCGCCGGGCTAGCATCAAAGCTATTTCAGTTAAGCGAAAAAAGTGGGCGATTGGGGTAGAATACAACCATGAATTGCCGATATACCTCGCATCATCTATTCACCAATCGGGTGTTCTCACATGTTCAATGAGCGCAAAGTAGCTCAGATGGCGGCCTTCCTGCTCGATAAGGGGCGCGACAGAATGCCTCACCTCAAGCTGATGAAGCTCCTTTATCTTGCCGACCGGGAAGCGATGGAACGGTATGGCTTTCCTATCTCTGGTGACTGTATTGTGGCCATGCCACACGGCCCGGTGCTTTCCATGACGCTGAACCTCATGGATGGCGATGTGGAATCCTTGCCAGGTGGATGGGACAGCCTGATTTCCGATAAGGAAAACTACGAGCTTTCCCTCAAAGGCGCAGTTACCCGCAGTGACCTGGACGAACTCAGCCAAGCGGACATAGATGTTCTTGAAGCAGTTTGGGCGCGATTTGGTCACATGGGCAAGTATGAGATTCGCGACTTCACCCATGACCACTGCCCGGAATGGACTGACCCCCATGGGTCTTCCAACCCAATTCCCTACGAGAAAGTTTTCCGCGCGCTGGGGCGATCCAAAGACGTGGCGGCGAAACTCAGCGCCCGCATAGAGGATGAACGCTCACTGGATAAAATCTTTGCCGCTCTATGACCGTGTTTCAGCCTGTCCGGCGCGCAACG
>CAZMWC010000431.1:0-1657 GCA_964569805.1 uncultured Gallionella sp. | reverse complement strand
CCGATGCGCTCAAACAAGCGCTGGGACTGGTGGACGTGCGCGTGCTGGATCACTTCGTGGTGGCGGTGGGACAGACGCTGTCGTTCGCGGAGAAGGGGTTGTTGTAGATGTGCCGGGTGGTCTGTAGCGATAGGAAAGCGTGTTAATACACCCCATTAACGGTTGAGAGTATGATTGTGACCGTGCAGTAAAGCACTTGCGTTGGGGAGTCGGCGATGCCTGTTATTTTGCGCTACAAAGGCTATAAGATTTTCTTCTTTTCCAACGAAGGTGACCCGCGAGAGCCGTTGCATGTGCATGTCAGAAAAGCGGACGCAAGCGCAAAGTTCTGGATTTTGCCGCAGGCCGGCGTAGCAGAAAGCTACGGGCTCAACAGTCAGGAATTGAACGAACTTGCAGAAGTAATCGACGACAACCAGCAACTGATAGAAAGGGCATGGTATGAGTTCTTTGGCTAAAGCAGTAAATTTCGATACCAACACGATGTGGGTGGACTTTACCGATGGCCGCAAACTGGGGGTTCCGCTGGCTTATTTTCCACGCCTGCTGAAAGCGCAGCCGGAACAGCGCCTACGTTATGAAATCAGCGGCGGCGGCAGCGGCCTGCATTGGGATGAATTGGACGAAGACATCAGCGTTGAAAATCTCCTGCTGGGAATTGGCGACAGAACCAGAAGCCACTTATTGGCGGCATAAGATCACCAAATGGCTCAGCCTGCCCCTTTTTAACTTTGCTCTTTAATTCCTTCGATGGAGTGTGTTAATGCAAGACCCTGTGCGTGCAAAGACTTAATGTGATGCCGCTCCTTTTGTTGGGAAAATGCCATGAACTTAATGTACCTGATTATTTTGATACCACTGATGACCTCACAAGCATTAGCTGGCACTCCGTACAATCCGAATGATTTAGTCGAGATGACTTCAAATAAGGCGATGATTGGACCAGAAGGGGTGCGCACGTCTTGTATCGATATAGCAAGATTTGAATATGGGAATAGACTCGCCAGCAGCGAAGTACGGGGTCACAGCGAAGTACGGGGTCACAGCGAAGTACGGGGTCAGGTCTTGCAGCGAAGTACGGGGTCAGGTCTTGCATTGCAACATTAACTACGCTTTCCCACAGTAATGTGTCAATGCAAGACCTGACCCCACAACCTCTGACCCCACAACCTCCTGACCCCACAACCTCACAGTGGCGGTTGGACAGACGCTGTCGTTCGCGGAGAAGGGGTTGTTATAGGTGTGCTATTGCGAGAGGAAAGAGTGGATTTGCGTAGATTCAGCAGCGGCGCAGCAGAAAGGCAATTAGGAAACCTCTATAAATTCATTTTGCGGGCGAACCGCTGCGTCACATGCTCGCTCATCCCTCGTCTATCCATTTGATATGTCTCGTCATTCGCTGCGCGGCTCCTTGCGGTGCCCGCGCGACACGGTGCGGCGGAGCCGACGGGTGCGGGAGCGCGGAGCAGCAGGCCTGCCCGCCCCGAATGCTTCGCAACGCCGTGTCCGGCCTGCCACCCCGCAAAAGTGAATTTATAGAGGTTCCCATTAGCCTCTTACCAGTTAAATGATGCCAAAAAATGACACTAATTTTGCAACGGAGTCGTAGGGTGGGCTCCGCCCACCATGTCGGGCGGAGCCCGACCTACATTCTTGG
>CAZMWC010000430.1:0-1660 GCA_964569805.1 uncultured Gallionella sp. | reverse complement strand
CGGAAATTTTCAAGCTAGTTGTCGCCTAACTGCTTACATTTAAGCTGCCATTTTTAGCTCTAAATATTCCCCCTTCCGATCGTTTTTTTCGGTGACGTGTTGATCTGGATTCAAGTGAACAACGCAGACGGGTTGCCAGTTACGAGTAGTGCCGCTCCAACGCTCGGGATGTTTTTTCTTTGCTGCCTCATAGACGTTGACACGCTTGTGTAGCAACGCGGCGTCCAGACCCGCATGGCGCTCTGCGGGGGTAACGAAGCGGATAGCGCTGTGGCGATGTTCATGGTTATACCAGTGAACAAACGTACCGACCCACTGCCTGGCGGCGATGATGCTTTCAAACGATTGACGCGGATAGGCCGGGCGATATTTCAACGTCTTGAATAGCGACTCCGAGTAAGGGTTGTCGTTGCTGACCGCCGGGCGACTAAACGATGGCATCACGCCCAACGCCTGCAAGGTAGCCAGCATCGTGGCGCCTTTCATCGGGCTGCCATTGTCGGAATGCAACACCACCTGATTCGGTGCGATGTTTTCCCGTTCGCAAATATCGCGCATGACTTCGCTTGCCAGCTCACTGCTTTCCGCGTCATAAATCTGCCAACCGACGATTTTGCGGCTAAAGATATCCATGAATAAATACAGGTAAAAGTAGATTCCCTTGATTTGCGTTGGCAGGTAAGTGATGTCCCAGCTGAACAACTCATTGGGCATCGTTGCGGATAGCGCACGCGGCTTGTGACGCCGTTGCGCGGGCCGTTCTGCGCCACGATGCGTGATCTGGTTTTCCGCTTTCAGCACGCGGTAAAAAGTCGATTCGGACGCGATATATTGCCCTCGATCAGCCAGGATAGGCACGATCTGGCTCGGCGGCAGATGCCCGAATTCGTCCGAGTTCACCACCGTCAGCAGGCGCTCGCGTTCGGGCGCACTGAGCCGGTTTTTGGGTGCCTGCACCCGCATTGGCCGTTGATCGGCGCATAACCGGTCGCGCTGCCAGCGTTGTAATGTGCGTTCGCTCAGGGATATCGCCGCGCAGGCCGGGCCTTGGCGCGCGCCCGCAACGATTGCCTCTGCCACCAGCGCCAGGACTTGGCCGCGCTCTGAAAGAGTAGTCATTTGACCTCGCCCTCCCAAAGCGCACGGAACTTTTTTTGCAGGATCAGCAATGCTGCCGCCTCCGCCAAGGCCTTCTCTTTGCGCACCAATTCACGCTTGAGGTTCTCGTTTTCGTCTTTCAATACCCGGATTTCACGGGTGCCTGGCGCAGCCTTTCCATCAGCGCAAAAAGCCGTTCTCCAACTTGTCAGATGATGGGCAAATAAGCCTTTTCCGCGACACCAGGCATGCAAGGCCTCGCCTGCCAAGCCATGAGTTTCATGCAATGCCACCAATTGCTCCTCTGCAACCCAATCCTGAGGCCGCTTCTCTTTTGTCGCCGACACACCGAGCTTTCCCACCGCTTTCCTTTTCATCCAATTTTTTACTGTATGGTAATTGACGTTCAAATCTTCCGCGACCGACTGCACCGTCCGATCACCACGGGAAAATAGCTTGACTAATGCCTGTTCGATAAACGCTTCAGAATACTTTGTTTTCATTGTTGCCTCCACCTCTAAAAGTTAAATTCTAGAGGCGACAACTAGTCTGACACCGGGGG
>CAZMWC010000429.1:0-1660 GCA_964569805.1 uncultured Gallionella sp. | reverse complement strand
ACCTCGACGTTCAGCGTATCCAGGTTGGCTTCGCGCAAACGCTTGCCCACCGCATCGGAATCTTCTTTGAGCAGCACGCTCAAAAAACGCGGCTGCAAGCTCTCGGTCGCCTCGCCGACATCCTCGTGGATGCCGCGCAGATAGCCGCTGAACGCGGCATAGCGGCGCGCGCGGCTTTCCTGCACGCGCCGGATCACGCGGTTGAGCGGCACGCCCGCCATCAACAGCGCCTGCGAGGCGAGCATCACGCTGCCCTCCATCACCTCGGCGACCACTTCGGCCGCGCCCGCATCTCTCAATTCTTCGACATGGGTATCGTCGGTGGTGCGCACCACCACCGGCAATTCGGGGCGCAATTCCCGGACATGACGCAGGATCGCCAATGCAGAATGCTTATCGCTATAGGTCACCACCAGTGCCTTGGCGCGCATCAAACCGGCCGCCATCAACACTTCGCGCTTGGCGGCATCGCCATATACCACCTTCTTTTTGGTGGCCACCGCTTCGCGCACACGGCGCGAGTCAAGGTCGAGTGCGATGAAGTGCAGATTCTCGTCTTCCAGAAAACCGGCCAGTTTCTGACCGCTGCGGCCATAGCCGCAAACGATGACATGTCCGCTGCTGCCCATGCTGTGGACGGCGATCTGGTGCATCTGCATGGCGCGGCTGGTCCATTCGGCGGCGGAAAAACGGCGCGCGATGGCTTCGCCATATTGAATCATGAAGGGTGCAGCCAGCATCGAGAGCAACATCGCCGCCAGCGTAATCTGCATGGTTTCTGCATTCAACAAATGCGCGCCATCCGCCAGCGTCAGCAACACGAAACCGAACTCGCCGGCCTGCGCCAGACCGATACCGCTGCGCAGCGCAACCCCCCAATCACCTTCAAAAGCGCGTGCCAGTAGCGCCACGATCAGCGCCTTGAACAAGATCAGCCCGAGCAACACCAGCACTATCCAGCCGAAATTTCCCAACACACCGCCCAGATCGAGCTTCATGCCAATGGTGACAAAGAACAACCCCAGCAACACATCGCGGAACGGCTTGATATCCTCTTCCACCTGATAGCGATATTCGGTTTCGGAGATCAGCATGCCCGCGACGAACGCGCCCAGCGCCAATGACAGCCCCGCCAGCTCGGTGAAATAGGCCAGCCCCAGCGTGATGAGCAGCACGTTGAGCATGAACAGTTCGGGAGATTTCTGCCGTGCCACGATATGAAACCACGGCCGCATGACGCGCTGGCCGAACACCAGCAGCACCAGCAACACCACGCTCGCCTTGAACGTCGCGTAGGCAAGCGTGGCCGCCAAATCGTCCGGATTGGAGGCCAGCGCCGGAATGATGATCAGCAGCGGGACGACGGCAATATCCTGGAACAGCAGCACGCCCATCATCTGCTGGCCATAGGGCAAATTCAACTCGGCGCGCTCGACCAGCATCTTGCTGACGATGGCGGTGGAAGACATCGCCAGCACGCCACCCAACGCCAGCCCTGCGCGCCAATCCAGCCCGAGCAGCGCGGCGACGGCCATCACCAGCAGCATGGTGACGATTACCTGCGCGCCGCCCAGCCCGAACACCGTGCGTTTCATTGCCATCAAGCGCGTCAGGCTGAATTCCAGGCCGATGCTGAACATCAGGAACACCACGCCGAATT
>CAZMWC010000428.1:0-1666 GCA_964569805.1 uncultured Gallionella sp. | reverse complement strand
GGTCGCGCTACAGGGCAACATGGATCCTGCCGTGCTGTTCGCCTCGCCGGATGCGATCCATAGCGAAGTGGAACGCATCCTCGGCAGCTACGGCTACGGCAGCGGCCACATATTCAACCTCGGCCACGGCATCTCGCAGCACTCCAACCCGGAACATGCGGCGGCACTGGTTGCAGCGGTGCATGAACTGAGCCGCAAGTATCATTAGGGCTTTCCAATGTAGGAGCGGGCCATGCCCGCGAATAGCTCTATCGCGGGCATGGCCCGCTCCTACACGACTGAAAAGCCGCAGGCATCCCCTGTGGCTTTTGCATTTCTGCGACAATCATCGCCTATGTCTATAGTTCATGTCGCCCTCGATGTCCCGCTGCACACCTTGTTCGATTACACGGTGGCGGAGAACGTTGCCGTCGGGCAGCGCGTGATCGTGCCGTTCGGCAAACGCCAGATGGTCGGGGTGGTGATGGAGTGTGACGCTGCCACGGAGATGCCGGCGGAGCGCATCAAGCCGGTGACGCAGGTGTTGCATGACAGCGCGCCGCTGTCGGCTGAACTGCTCGGCCTGTTGCGCTTTTGCAGCGACTACTACCGTTATCCTATCGGACAGGTAGTGCTGTCGGCTCTGCCGACGCGCTTGCGTTCCTGTAAAACAGTCATCAACAAACCAATTTTGTCGTATCGCTTGAGCGCCAGCGGCGCGGCACTCAACCTGACGGCATTTCCAAAACGCAAGGTTGTGCAGCGGCGCATCCTCGCCAAGCTCTCGGAGGGGCCAGCCAATCTTGCGCAACTCAAGAGCCTGTCGGCGACGGCGGGGACACAGCTAAAACAATTGCTGCAGGACGGTTATATCGAGCATTCCGATACAGCGCCAGCGGTCGCCGAGCATGTGCTGGTAAATGCGCATACATTAACTTCCGGGCAGCAACAGGCGGTGGATGCGGTCACGGGTACGCAGGGCTATGCCTGTTTCCTGTTGCACGGCATCACCGGCAGCGGCAAAACCGAGGTGTATGTGCATCTGATGCGCCACGTGTTGCAGCCCTGTCCTGAGCTTGGTCGAAGGGGCTGCGGACAGGTGTTGATGCTGGTGCCGGAAATCAATCTCACACCGCAACTGGAAAATTATTTCCGCAGCCGCTTCCCGGATGTCAATCTGGTCAGCCTGCACAGCGGTTTATCGGAGGGCGAGCGTCTGCACAACTGGCAGCAGGCACAATCGGGTGCGGCGCAGATCGTGCTCGGCACGCGCCTGGCGGTGTTTGCCGAACTGCCGAAGCTCGCGCTGATCATCGTGGATGAGGAGCATGACAGCTCGTTCAAACAACAAGATTGGCTGCGTTACTCGGCGCGCGATGTGGCAATTTTCCGCGCCAATCAGCGTGGTGTGCCCATCGTGCTGGGTTCGGCAACACCGTCATTGGAGAGCTACAACAACGCACAGGTCGGGCGCTACCGGATGCTTAAACTAACCGGGCGCGCCTCGGCCACGGCGCACCTGCCTGTAGTGCGCAGTATCAACATCAATCAAACCGTGATGCACCACGGCATCAGCGAAAACCTGCTGCGCGAGATCGAACAGCGCATCGCGCGCCAGGAGCAAAGCCTGCTGTTCATCAACCGGCGCGGCTATGCGCCGGTGCTGATGTGCGGCGGCTGCGGCTGG
>CAZMWC010000427.1:0-1673 GCA_964569805.1 uncultured Gallionella sp. | reverse complement strand
AGAGCATCGGTGTAGCCGTCGCCGAGTTCGTTGGGCATCTTCTTGTCACCGAGGAAAGGCGGATTGCCGATGATGGCGTCGACAGCGGGCCAGTCGGCTTCAAACACCGGGTTGGCGACATAGCCCGGCAACGCGCCCCATTCTGCTGCGCTCGTGCCGGCCGGGCGGGAAGGCGGGAATTCACCGTGCTCCATCAGCGCATCGCGATTCTCGATGTGGTTGAGCGATTGCAGGATGGGATCGCGGCGGATGGGGTAACCGTTCTTGAGCATCCACTGTATCTCGCCGATCCACACCGTGACGCGCGCCAACTCGGCGGCATAGACGTTGAGTTCGATGCCGTGGATGTTGGCGGGCGAGACTTCGATGCTGACCTGGCGATGCAGGCCGAGTTGTTCGGCTTCGAGGTTGGCTTTGTGTTCGAGGTCTTTCAGCGCGCGCAACGCGAGATATAAGAAGTTGCCGCTACCGCAGGCGGGATCGAGCACTTTGAAATTCTTGAGGCGTTCGAGATACGCGATGAATGCGGCCTGCGCTTCTTGCAGCGCGTTCTTCGAGCCTTTGCCGCCCTTCTCATACAGTGCCATGCGCTCGGCGATGATGCTTTTCGCGACTTCCCATTCCGCCGTGAGCGGCTCGACCACCACGGGGTTAATGATGCGCATGATAGATTGCTGGTCGGTGTAGTGCGCGCCGAGTTGGGAGCGTTTTTTCGGGTCGAGGCCGCGCTCGAACAGCGTGCCGAAGATGGAGGGTTCGATGCCGCTCCAATCGAGCTTGGCGGCTTCGTGCAGAATTTTTATTTCGGCGATGTCGAACAAGGGCGCAATAAATTGCGCCCCTACATCCGACGTAGGAGCTTGATTCACCGCGCCCCCAACCTTTTCAAACAGGCCGCCGTTGAACCAGTAAATATCTTCCAGCGCGAAGTCGCCGCCCTTGCGCATGGCGTTGAATAATTCTTCGAGGCGCGTGGAAAGTTTGGCGGGGTCGGTTTGGCTCTTATCTAACAGGCGCTCGAACAGCTTACCCGGCAGCAGTTCGGCATCTTCAGCGAACAAACAAAATAGGCATTGGTTGAGGAAATGCGCCACCGCTTGCGGTGCATGGCCTCTGACATTCAACGATTGCGCGAGAGCGGCAAACTTGCCCGCCGCTTCTTCGGTGATCTGCGCGATGGTGCGTTGCGGATGAAATTTATTCGGGTCTTCGAACAGCCACTTGAGCTTTTGCAGGTTGGCAGGTTCGCCTAGGTCTTGCAGCGCGATGGTGTGAACTTCGGAAGGCGCGTTGGTAAAATGGGTGTGGATCTGGATGATCTGGGTATCGCACACCACCAGCAGCGGCGGGTTGTCCAGCGCCAGCGCGTAGGTCATCAGTTGCTTGAGCGCGGCATCGAGATTGCGATCCGGCGCTTTGTATTCGATGGCGAAGCAGCCGCGCTTCCACACGTCTGCCCAACCATGCTTGCTGCCCGTCTTGGCGACACCGCGTTCGTAGCAGTAGTTGTCTGCGCTGGCGGGAGTAGGAGTCTCTGCACCGACCAGTGCGCACAGGTCGGCAAAATGCGCCTGATAACTTTGCCGCTCGTTAAGCGTGCTGCCTTGCCACTTTGCGATGAACTGTTGCGGGGTCATGCGACGATTCCTTGATTGAACTGCCGCATTATAGCG
>CAZMWC010000426.1:0-1690 GCA_964569805.1 uncultured Gallionella sp. | reverse complement strand
TCTTCATCGCGCCACATCAACCGCAAGCCGCGCCCGATGGTCTGCTCCAGCAGAATCTGGGCTTGAGAGGAGCGCAGCGGCACGATGACGCAAATATTGTTCACGTCGAAGCCTTCGCGCAACATCAGCACGCTGACAATCACACGCGGCGTGGCGTGCTGATCCACGCTGAACAACCGCTCCCGCACCGGAGCCCAGTCTTTTTCGCCCAGTTCAGCCTTTTTGCCTGAATCAATGGACATCACTTCGTCCTCGGACAGCCCTTCGTCGCGCAGGAATTGCGCCACCAGCGGCGAGACCGTGGTGTCCTCGCACACCACCAACATCTTCGGATGGCGCGTTGGGTCTATGCGCGCAAAATCCACCTCCAGTTTTTTCAGTTTCTGTAACCCGGCGCGCAGCATCACGCGCTGGCCTTCACTCAAACAGGGGTTGCCGTCCCCGTCGCGCTCGGCCTTGAATTCCAGCGGCAACGCGCCGATTTCCTTGCGCCTGTCCAGCACCAGCGATTTCACCAGCCCGGCGCGCATCGCGCTTTTCAGGTCAAAGTCGGTGATGATGTGCGGGAAGTACAGCTTGCGTTTGTTCCTGCCCGAGCCGACATCGTTGTAGGGCGTGGCGGAAAAATCCATCTGCACAAAGCGTCGGCCTTTGCTCTCGGCGATGCGGCTCAGGCTCTTCTGCCATTCCACCTCGCTGGTCTCGCCTTCTTTCTTCAACTCGTGGATGTGATGCGCCTCGTCGTTGAACACCATCAAATCCGGCAACCCGACCAGAAACTCCAGCACATTGCCGCGCGCGTAGCGGCGATCCAGCATGTCCAGGCTGTTGCCGGTGGCGCGCCCCGGTGTCAGCGGCAGCACGGCAGCGATCACTTGCTGCGGTTCCGGCATTGCGCCCGGTGCCGCGATTTCCTCCTCGCTTTCCAGTTCTTCAACATCCGCCAGCAAATGCCAGTTGGCGATGGCGATCATGCCGTTGCCCGTGGCCTTCAGGCCGATTTCCGACTTGCTGCACACATTGCCGCGTACGAAGCCGAACACCTGTTCGCGATACGCTTCCGGGATGAACAGCCCGGCAAATTGCGCCACATCCGACGTGGCGAAGTCGCGCACGCCGTCAATCTGCTTGCCGCAAAACGCATCCAGCAAACGGTCATACACAATCAAGCCGGGCGCGACGATCAAAAACTGGCGAGTAAATCGGGAGTCTTCCCTTCCTTCCGCCAGTGCCGCCGTTTTATTGAGCAACTGCCAGATCAGCAAGGCTTGCAGCACCCAGGTCTTGCCCGTTCCGGTTGCCATCTTCAGGCAATATTTCGGATGCGCGTGTTTGGCTTGCGTCACTTCACCCATCCGACCACCGGCCAGCAGCGCATCCGGTGCTGCCTGCCGATACAAACCAAGCAGCGTCGTTGCGCCCAACACTTCATGCGCGACGATGGCGTTAAGTATTGCCTGCCGCTGTCCCGCATGAAAATTCAGCGTGCTGCGCGCGGCGATCATATCCTCGCCAAACCACCACTTCAGCAGCTCCGCCGTAGTGGGCGTCACCAGCTCGTAAATATCCGCCACGCCATATTCAAGGCCAATGCAAAGTTGGTTGGTTTTCGCGGTCAGGCCTGCGGAAAGCGCGAGTTGCTCGTCGGTTTTAGACATGGTTGCTTTCGATAAACAAATTGTTTATATTG
>CAZMWC010000425.1:0-1719 GCA_964569805.1 uncultured Gallionella sp. | reverse complement strand
TACGTTCGTTTTTTAAGCATCCTTCTGTAGCCTATATTTCTGACTTATGAGTAAGGAATGCTCAATAGTCGGAAATCACATCCTGGCATGTATGCTCCGGTCGTTGCGCGCCACCCTTCCCCGCCCCCAAACCGCCCGCTACGATTTCTGTCGCTATGTGTGTCCGGTGGGATTGTTATAATTCGCGCCCCGTCACTCACAAAATCAAACAACATGAACACGCTCATCTGTGGCTCCATGGCCTATGACACTATTATGGTGTTCCCCGACCAGTTCAAAAAACACATTCTGCCCGAACAGATACACATCCTGAATGTCGCGTTTCTGGTGCCGGAGATGCGCCGCGAGTTCGGTGGTTGCGCGGGCAATATCGCCTATAACCTGAAGCTGCTCGGCGGCAATCCGTTGATCATGGCGACAGTGGGCGATGATTTTTCCACCTACGCGGTGCGTCTCGAAAGACTCGGTTTGACGCAGGCGCACATCCGCCACATTTCCGGCAGCTACACCGGGCAGGCGTTTATCACCACCGATTTGGACGATAACCAGATTACCGCTTTCCATCCCGGTGCGATGAGTTTTTCCGAGCAGAACCATGTCAGCGATGCCAGCACGATCAACCTCGGCATCGTCTCACCGGACGGACGCGAAGGGATGTTGCAGCACGCACGCGAGTTCCACGAGGCGAGCATCCCGTGGGTATTCGATCCGGGCCAGGGTATGCCGATGTTTTCCGGTGAAGAGTTATTGCGTTTCGTCGAACAAGCCGACTACGTCACGGTGAACGATTACGAAGCGCAACTATTGCAGGACAAGACCGGCAGGAAGATTGAGAAACTTGCCAAGTCAGCACGCGCCTTTATCATCACACGCGGCGGCGAAGGTTCAACCATCTATGCTGACGGCAAGGAGATTACCATTCCCTGCGCCAAACCAACCGCACTGCTCGATCCGACCGGTTGCGGCGATGCCTACCGTGCCGGATTGCTGCATGGCATCCAGCAAGGCTGGGATTGGGACACCACCGGACGACTGGCATCGCTGATGGGCACGCTCAAAATCGCCAGCCGCGGCGGGCAGAATCATGAACTGACATGCGATGAGATCAAAGCACAATTTCAGCAACATTTCGGTTTTGCCGTGCCGCTGTGAATCATGCGTAGCGCACTGCTTGCCTTGGTACTGCTGCTGACCGGTTGCGCCGCTGGACAATATGGCGGCACCGATGCTGCAAAGGAAGTCGTTAAGCTGGGCGTGATTGAAAGCATCGCGCCCATCGAGATGGATGCCAGCTCCGGCACAGGCTCTATGGTGGGCAGTATTTTCGGGCAAGCCGGCGGAGCCAGCACCGGCAGCGGTCGCGGCGCTGCCACCGGTTCGATACTCGGGACTGTGATCGGCGGCACACTGGGGAATCAGGCTGGCATCGCCACTCAACCCGGACTGGAAATATGGGTCAGGCTGAACGATGAAGGTAAAAGCACTTACGTGATGCAGCCCGGCAAACCGGATGCTTTCAAGATCGGCGAGCATGTGCGCGTGGTGCGCAAGAAAGGTGAAACACGTGTCGAGGCTATCACTGGCACGACAACACCAAACGCTCCCGGTAAACCCTGATTATCCTGGGCCGGACAAATCGTAGCCAAAAATGTAGGGTCGGATTCATCCTAAAAACCGCAGTTGGAATTTGTAGGAGCGGGCCATGCCCGCGAATTACCT
>CAZMWC010000424.1:0-1721 GCA_964569805.1 uncultured Gallionella sp. | reverse complement strand
ATCTGCACGAAATGGTGCGGATCTTCGATCACCTCACCCACGATGGCGGCATCGCACCCCAACGGATGCGCGCGCATCACCTGCAATAAACACTCTGCATCCTGCGGTGCGCAGATCGCCGCCAGCTTGCCTTCGTTGGCAACGTACAGCGGATCGAGTCCAAGAAATTCACAGGCCGCCTTGACCTGTTCGCGGATCGGCAACTTATTTTCGTACAGCATCATGCCTACCGCCGACTGGCGCGCGATTTCGTTGAGCGTGGTGGCGAGCCCGCCGCGCGTGGGGTCGCGCAGCACGTGGATGCCCGGCACCGCCGCGACCATCGCCGCAACCAGTTCGTGTAACGCCGCCGTGTCGGACTCGATACTGGTATGGAAAGTCAGGTTCTCGCGTAGCGACATCACCGCCACGCCGTGGTCGCCGAGCGTCCCGGATACCAGTATCTTGTCGCCCGTGCGGGCGCGTTCGCCGGAAATGTTGATGCCCTCCGGCACCACACCGATGCCGGTGGTGGTAATGAACACGCCGTCGCCCTTGCCCTGCTCCACCACCTTGGTGTCGCCGGTGACAATCGGCACCCCGGCATCCCGCGCCGCCCGTGCCATCGATTCGACAATGCGCTTGAGATCGGCGAGCGGGAAGCACTCCTCCAGGATGAAACTGGCGGAAAGATACAGCGGCTGCGCGCCCGACATCGCCACGTCGTTGATCGTGCCGTGCACCGAAAGGCAACCGATATCGCCGCCCGGAAAAAACAGCGGCGACACCACGTGGCTGTCGGTGGACATCACCATGCGCCCCGGTGGTGCGGGAAAGCGCGCCTGGTCGTTCATCTGGCGCAGGAACTCGTTGTCGAACGCCGCCACGAACAGCTCGTCGATCAACTGCGCCATCGCGCGCCCGCCGCTGCCGTGGGTCATGTCCACGCAGCCATGCTTGAAATCGAGCGGGCGTGTGTAGTTGGGTTTGATTGTGCTCATTGTTTACTCCACTGCACCACAGGTGAGATAACTGCCTCAAATACCGCTGATGTTATCAGGTTCCGATTATTCAACGGCAAGCACTTTGCGGTATCATTAGCCACGTACGTAAGCGAAATATCTGCCAAATAAATCCCCAAAAGCCATCCCAAGGTTTAATCACGATGTCGCCAGTAAATTTTCTCGATCTTCCTCCTTTGTTGCGCGCGCGCGGCACGATTAAATTGCCCGGTTCGAAAAGCATTTCCAATCGCATTCTGTTGCTGGCGGCCTTGGCGCAAGGCACGACCGAGATACGCGATGTGTTGCTGTCCGACGATACCGAACGTATGCTGGATGGCTTGCGCAGCCTGGGGGTCAGCGTGGAGCAGCTGGAGTCACATGTGTTTCGCATACAGGGTTGTGGCGGAGATTTTTCAATCAAGGAGGCAGAATTATTTTTGGGTAACGCCGGTACCGCGTTTCGCCCGTTGACTGCCGCGCTGGCTTTGTCCGGCGGGCACTACAAGCTGTCCGGCGTGGCGCGGATGCATGAACGGCCGATTGGCGATTTGGTGGAAGCGTTGCGCGAACTGGGTGCGAATATCGATTATCTGGGCAATGAAGGTTTTCCGCCGTTGGAGATTCGTCCACCCTCTGATGGAACTACCAGCCATTCGACTAACGGGCATGGCGAGTATGCCACCCCTGATTATGAAACTCGCCATGCCCGTTTCCCCCTCCCCAACCCTCCCCCGGTGG
>CAZMWC010000423.1:0-1722 GCA_964569805.1 uncultured Gallionella sp. | reverse complement strand
TGTCCTTGGCGCGCGCCGTGTCCTGCACGCCGGGAAGCTGCACCACCACGCGATCCGCACCCTGCTGCTGGATCACCGGTTCGGCGACGCCCAGCTCATTGACGCGGTTGCGCAGGGTCAGCAGATTTTGCTGCACGGCCGAATCCTGGATGCGCCGCTCGGCTTCCGGCTTGAGGGTCGCGCGCAACAGAAATTCACCGCCTTCATCTTTACTGTCAAGCGCGTAATCGTCAAAGCGCTGTTTGATTTCCTCTTCACCCTTGCTGCGCGCCTCGGCATCGCGAAACTTGATCGACAACACACCGCCATCGCGGCTGACGCCGGAATAAGCCACCCTCTGCTCGCGCAGCGTACTGCGTATATCGCCGATAGCGGCCTCCAATGCCTTGTTCAGCGCGGCATTCATGTCCACCTGCAACAGGAAGTGCACGCCGCCGCGCAAATCCAGACCAAGGTACATCGGCAATGCACCGAGTTCGGCAAACCACTGCGGCGAACGCGACAACAGATTAAGCGCGACCATATAGTCGTCGCCTAACTGGGTGGCCAGAATATCCTTGGCCTTCAGTTGGCTGTCGGTATCGGCAAAGCGCGCCTTGACGCTGTTGCCGTCCAGGGCAACCACTTCCGGGTTAAGGCTGGCCGACTTCAGAACAATACCCACACGCTCCAGCAATGCGTCATCCGCTTTCAGGCTGGCGCGCAGCGGTGACACCTGCACAGCGGGTGATTCGCCGTATAAATTCGGCAGGGTGTAGATCAATCCGGCCAATAGCACAGCCAGAATCAGCAAATATTTCCACAATGGGTAACGATTCATTGAAGCCTCTTGATTAACGCGCGCGGCAACTCATGGCGGCATGCCAATTGCCGGAGATTATTTAATGGATTTAATGGTTCCCTTGGGCAGCACGCTCTGAATCGCGGATTTCTGTACCGTCATCTCGACGTTCTCGGCAAATTCCACGCCGACATACTCTTCATGGACCTTGCTGATACGCCCCACTTGGCCGCCCGCCGTCACGACTTCATCGCCGCGCTGCAGCGCGCTGACCATAGCTTTGTGATCCTTGGCACGCTTGCTTTGCGGACGCAGGATGAAAAAATAAAACACCGCGACCAGAACGATCAGCGGGAGAAAATCCAGAATGCTGCCACCTTGTACTGGTGGAGCCGCCTCGGCATATGCGTTATTGATAAACATCCTTACAACCTCCGAAGATAAATCAAAAAGGGGCGCATTCTAGCACGAAGCACGGGGCGACTCACTCTGCTCAGTGCGCGTCTGCCCAGTACGCATCCGCTGAAAACGCACGACAAATGCGGCGAATTCATCCTCCTCGATGGCAACCCGGATTTCATGCATCAATTCCTGATAATAATGAAGATTGTGAATGGTATTCAGGCGTGCGCCGAGGATCTCGCCGAGCCGGTGCAGATGGTGCAGGTAGGCGCGGCTGAAATTGCGGCAGGTGTAGCACTCGCACTGTTCATCCAGCGGGCGGGTATCCAGGCGGTATTGCGCATTCCTGATGCGCACGTCGCCGTTGCGGGTAAACAAATGGCCGTTGCGCGCATTGCGCGTCGGCATCACGCAGTCGAACATGTCGATGCCGTGCGCGACCGCCGCCACGATGTCTTCCGGCGTACCCACCCCCATCAGGTAACGCGGCTTGTCCTGCGGCAGTTGCGGCGCGGTGTGCGCGAGGATGCGCAGCATGT
>CAZMWC010000422.1:0-1737 GCA_964569805.1 uncultured Gallionella sp. | reverse complement strand
GTATTGACTAAGCACGATAACCCCGTGCCAAGTCACTACTTAACCACGAACGGTTTGTTAAACTTCTGGGCGCATCTGCGGGAACAGAATCACATCGCGGATGCTGGCGCTGTCGGTCAGCAGCATCACCAGCCGGTCGATGCCGATGCCCTCGCCGGCGGTTGGCGGCAGGCCATATTCCAGCGCGCGCACGTAGTCGTTGTCCTTGAACATCGCTTCCTCGTCGCCGGCCTCTTTCGCCGCAACTTGCGCATCGAAGCGCGCGGCCTGGTCTTCCGCATCGTTTAATTCCGAGAAGCCGTTGGCGATCTCGCGCCCGACGATGAACAGTTCGAAGCGCTCGGTGATCGCCGGGTTCTTGTCGCTGCTGCGCGCCAGCGGCGAGACTTCCACCGGGTAGTCGATGATGAAAGTCGGCTCGAACAGGTGCGCCTCGGCCAGCTCTTCGAACAGCGACAGTTGCAGCCCGCCAATGCCGTCCGCCGGTTTGTATTTGGCCTTCAGGTCTTGCAGTTCGTTGACCAGAAAGTCGCGGTCACCCAGTTGCGCGCCGGTGAATTGCGGATGATATTTCTGGATCGCCTGCACCATCGTCAGGCGGTGGAACGGCTCGCCCAGGTCGAGTTCTCTACCTTGATAACTGATCAGCGTTGTGCCCAGGACTTTCTGCGCCACTTCGCGGAACAGGCTCTCGCTGAAATCCATCAGGTATTTGTAATCGCGATAGGCTTCGTAGAATTCCAGCATGGTGAATTCCGGGTTGTGCCGCGTGGACAGCCCTTCGTTGCGAAAATTGCGGTTGACCTCGAACACCTTCTCGAAGCCGCCGATCACGAGGCGCTTCAGGTACAGCTCCGGCGCGATGCGCAGGTACATCTGCATATCCAGCGCATTGTGATGCGTAACGAAAGGCTTGGCCGCTGCGCCGCCGGGGATCGGGTGCATCATCGGTGTCTCCACCTCCAGGTAGCCGTGGCGGATGAAAAAATCGCGGATCGCCTGAATGATCTTGGTGCGCGTCATGAACACTTTGCGCGCATCCTCGTTGGTGATCAGGTCGAGGTAACGCTGGCGGTATTTCTGCTCCTGATCGGACAGGCCGTGGAACTTTTCCGGCAACGGGCGCAATGCCTTGGTCAGCAGACGCACCTGCGAAACACGCACGGAAAGCTCGCCGGTCTTGGTTTTGAACAGTATGCCGACCGCGCCGAGAATGTCGCCGAGGTCGTAATGCTTGAACGCGTTATGCGCTTCCTCGCCGGTGTCATTGTTGCTGATGAACAACTGAATCTTCCCGCTCATGTCCTGAACAGTGGCGAAACTGGCCTTGCCCATTACCCGCTTCAACATCATGCGCCCGGCCACCGCGACGTGTACCTGCGCGGCTTCCAGCTCGTCATGGGTCTTCTCGCCGAATTCGGCATGCAAATCTCCGGCGAGATGTTTGCGCTCGAAATCGTTGGGAAAGGCGATGCCGGTTTTGCGTATCTCGGCAAGTTTGTGGCGGCGTTCCGCGATGATCTGATTGGTATCCAGCGGGGGAGTGGTTTGGTTGGTGGTCATGATGTGATGCCTATATTCCGACGAGCGATGCCGTCCCAAAGTTGAGCAAGTTGCGCGCGAAATATACCACAGGATGGCGATTCGACGCTTTGCCGCAGCAGTTTGAATCGCACCTTCTGTCGCTATGTATATAATGCTGAAAACTGCAAAGGAACGCTGCCATGCGCCCGTTCC
>CAZMWC010000421.1:0-1739 GCA_964569805.1 uncultured Gallionella sp. | reverse complement strand
TCTCGCCGAAGTAAAGCGCGCCTGCGCCATCACCAACCACGATCTCGGCTTGTTGAAAGAGGAAAAATCGGCCGCCATCGTGCGGGCGGCGGATGAAGTGCTGGCGGGGCTGCATAGCCATGAGTTTCCACTGTCCGTGTGGCAAACCGGCTCGGGCACGCAGAGCAACATGAACATCAACGAGGTGCTCGCCAACCGTGCTTCGGAGTTGCTCGGTGGCGAGCGCGGCACGGCGCGCAAGATTCATGCGAATAATGAAGTCAACCTCGGCCAGTCATCCAACGATATTTTCCCCACCGCGATGCACGTGGCCGCCGTCGCCGGTATCCGGCAAAAACTGCTGCCGTCCTTGCGCACGCTGCGCGCGACCCTGCAAATAAAATCCGACACCTTTGCCGGCGTTGTAAAAATTGGCCGCACGCATTTGCAGGATGCCACGCCGCTGACATTGGGGCAGGAATTCTCCGGCTATGCGGCTCAACTGGATCTCGCCGAAGCGGCGATACTGGCCGCGCTTACTCCGCTTTACGCGTTGGCAGCAGGCGGCACGGCGGTGGGTACGGGGCTGAATACCCATGCCAAATTCGGCGACCGTGTTGCCGCCGAACTGGCGCGCAGAACCGGCCAACCATTCGAGAGCGCCACCAACAAATTTGCCGCGCTGGCCGCGCACGATGCGCTGGTGTCCGCGCACAGCCAGCTCAAAACGCTGGCTGTCGCGCTGATGAAAATCGCCAACGACGTGCGCTGGCTGGCCTCCGGGCCGCGTTCCGGGCTGGGCGAAATCAGTATCCCGGAAAATGAACCGGGCAGTTCGATCATGCCGGGCAAGGTCAACCCGACCCAATGCGAGGCGCTGACCATGCTGTGCTGCCAGGTGTTCGGCAACGATGTTGCGATCACTATCGGCGGCGCTTCCGGCAACTTCGAGTTGAATGTATTCAAGCCGCTTATCGCCCACAATTTTTCGCAGAGCGTGCGCCTGCTCGCCGATGGCATGGCAAGCTTCGAGGAATACTGCGTGCGCGGCATCGAGGCCAATCACGGGCGTATAACGGAACTGATGGAACGCTCGCTGATGCTGGTGACTGCACTGGTGCCGCACATCGGTTACGACCGCGCCGCCGAGATCGCCAAACGCGCACATCGCGACGGCGGCACGCTGAAACAAGCGGCGCTGGCGCTGGGCCATGTCACGGCAGAAGATTTCGACCGGTGGATACAAGTCACGGATATGACGCATCCGAATATTGAGCCGCCGTTGTAGCGAATTGTTCGCACAAACATCCCACAGTCGATTACAGGAGAAACTATGAGCGGTTTACCCAAATGCCCGAAATGCGATTCGGTATTCACCTACGAAGATGGTGACAATTATGTCTGCCCCGAATGCGGATACGAGTGGCCCAAGGATGCGCCCGGCGAAAGTGGCGAGCAGCAGCGCGTGTACAAAGATGCGTTCGGCAATGTGCTGGCCAACGGAGACTCGGTCACGGTGATCAAAGACTTGAAGGTCAAGGGATCGTCTTCGGTCGTCAAGGTGGGAACCAAGGTGAAGAACATCCGCCTGGTCGATGGCGATCATGACATCGACTGCAAAATCGATGGCATCGGCGCGATGCAACTGAAAACCGAATTCGTGAAGAAAGCTTGAACGGGTGCATTTGAAAATGTTGGCCAGAATCATTCGTAGGGCGGATGAGCGTAGCGTTATCCGCCGCATGCAATACTGCCCTTAA
>CAZMWC010000420.1:0-1739 GCA_964569805.1 uncultured Gallionella sp. | reverse complement strand
TGGATCGCAGCAATACCGCCACAAAAACCAAGCTGGCAATGATCCAGGATCTGTTCGCAGGCGGTGCACGCAGCAAACCAGCCCCGGTGCACAGTGCTGAAGCGCCTGCCCTTGCGGCGATGCACAAGCCTGAACCACCCCAAACCGAAGCCGTTGCGCCTGTTGCGGGCAAACCTGTTTCAGTCGAGAAAGGCTCGGAACCTGCAGCAGCGCCTGTGACAGACAACAGCGACGAAGTCTTAAAAACAGTCAATGCCTGGGCTGCAGCCTGGGCAGCCAAAAATGTGAATAAATACCTGGCGTTCTACGCCGGTGATTTCAAGACGCCGAACGGTGAAAGCCGCGCGGCATGGGAAGCTACTCGGCAAGAGCGCCTCAGCAAACCGAAATTCATCCGCGTTGGTATCAGCAACGCTGCCGTCAAGTTCAGCGACAGCGATCATGCCGTCGTGAAATTTAGCCAGTCCTACCATGCTAACCATCTGAAGACCTCCGGCAACAAGACTTTGCTGATGGTGAAAACCGGCGATAACTGGTTGATTCAGGAAGAACGCGCCAATTGACCATGTTAAGCCGGGCACTGATTTATTCGTTGTTATGCAGCCTGCTGATCGGCGCGGCACATACCTCGCCTGATTCAGTTCATGCGGCGCAGGCCTCTGCAAGCACCAATCAGAAACCACTGCAACTCGCTATAAACTCACACAGCACGGAAGCGCAACTGGCCAAAAGCCTGCAGGCCATCAACAACAACCGTCTTGATCTTGCGCTCAATGAGGTGAACAACCTGTTGCGCGTCAATCCGAATTTCAAGCTGGCACATCTGGTCAAGGGCGACTTGCTGATGGCGCGTGCCGGCGCGATTGATCATTTTGGCAGCGCAGCCAATGCGCCGCGCGACAAAATCGAAGATCTGCGTGATGAGGCGCGGGTACGCCTGCAGCGGGTGCTATCCCAGCCGGACAGCACACTCACCCCGCGTTTCTTGTGGAAGCTCGATGCGCAACAGAAACACGTGCTGGTGGTGGATACCAGCCGCGCTACCCTGTTTGTTTATGAAAACGTAAATGGCGAACCGCGTTATGTGACGGACTTCTACATCACCATCGGCAAACTGGGCACCGAAAAAGTTGCCGAGGGCGACAAGCGCACCCCCATCGGGGTGTATTTCATCAAGGCCGATTTACCGAAAAGCAAGCTTGCCGACATGTATGGCAGCGGTGCCTATCCGCTCAGCTACCCGAATGAATGGGATCGTAAAAACAAGCGCACCGGCAGCGGCATCTGGCTGCATGGGACGCCGAGCGACACCTACAGCCGCCCGCCGCGCGCCAGCGATGGTTGTGTGGTGCTGGCGAATGAAGACCTGAACAAACTTGCGCCCTATCTGCAAGTCGGCATCACACCGGTTATCATCACCAATCGCATGGACTGGAGCAACGAGCAGGATCATGACGAGCGAGACGCGCTGTTGCAGGCGATTGAACAATGGCGCGGCGATTGGTCCAGCCTCAATGCCGGCGCTTACCTCAGACATTACGCGCACAATTTTGCCAGCGACAGCCTGAATTACCAGGCGTGGGCGAAACAGAAACGGCTGGTGAACAGCGCGAAATCGTGGATCAAGGTCGATGTGTCCAACCTCAGCATATTCACCTATCCGGAACGACCCGATATGGTCGTAGTCAATTTTGAACAGAATTACAGCAGCAGCAACCTGTCCAATCGCATGAAGAAAC
>CAZMWC010000419.1:0-1750 GCA_964569805.1 uncultured Gallionella sp. | reverse complement strand
ATCCCGCACCGTATCGTCATCGGCGAGCGCGGCTTAAAGGAAGGCAACGCGGAATACCAAGGGCGGAGCGACGCTGCGGCACAATCTGCCCCCTTGCAAAGTGTGCTGGGACTCGTACAATCAAAACTATGAAGCAATCAGGATTCAGGATTCAGGATTCAGGGTTCGGGAAAACCCGTGTGCGGGTTGCCGTTGGCTGTATTTTGTCCATGCTATTCACATCCCCCGCCTTCGCCGGGGCGCAGGTTTATGCGCCGCTCTCGGCCAGTGTGCGGGCGGTGTTGCAGCGCAGCGTGTCGGATCAGGCCTCGCCCAAACTGGCGTTTGCCACGCAATATGAGGCGGATGTGTGGCTGAAAGAAATGTCGCGCCGCTTGCAAAAACGGATTCCGAATATCGAGTCGCGCCTCGATTTTTTGAGTTCGGTGCATTACGAAGCAACCCGCGCGGGACTGGAACCAGAATTGGTGCTGGGGTTGATCGAAGTGGAAAGCGGCTTCAAAAAATACTCCGTTTCCAGCGCTGGCGCGCGCGGCTACATGCAGGTGATGCCGTTCTGGGTGAAAGAAATTGGCATCAGCGAGCATAACCTGTTCCATCTGCGCACCAACCTGCGTTACGGTTGCACCATCCTGCGCCACTATCTGGATATGGAAAAAGGCGATCTATACCGCGCATTGGGCCGCTACAACGGCAGCCTGGGAAACCCGGAATACCCGAATCTGGTGCGCGCCGCATGGCACAACAAATGGGCGTTACCCCGCAGAACCGTCAGCAACGACAGCCACACAGCCAGCCGCAGTTAATCCACCAGATCAAATCGGTTTTCCCTTTTCAAGGACCGGCATTCTGCTGCGTCTTCAAGCTATCCAGAATCATCAGCAACGCGCCGCAGGTGATGGCGGAATCGGCGATGTTGAACGCCGGAAAATAATGCTCGCCCCAATGAAAATGCAGGAAATCGACCACATAACCATAAGCGATGCGGTCGATCAGATTACCCAGTGCGCCGCCGAGTATCAGGCTCAACGACAAGGCAAATAGCGTCTGCGTGGCATGTTTGCGCAACAGCATGACGATCCACACCGATGCGACAATGGCGATGCCGCTGAACAGCCAGCGTTGCATCCCGCCCGCATCGTGCAAGAAGCTGAATGCGGCACCGGTATTGTGCGCCAGCACCAGATTGAAGACACTGAATATGGTGAGGCTTTCGCCGTAAACAAAGTGGCTGGTGATCCACGCCTTGCTCAACTGGTCGAGAACGATAATCAACACGCTCAAGGATAGCCATTTCTGGAAGGATATTCTCATTCCTTCAATCCAAACCTAACCCCTCCCGGCCTCCCCTGACAAGGGGAGGAGCTACCTGCCTCCCCTCTGACAAGGGGGGAATTGAGGGGGGTTAGGTTTACAGGCCAGCAAAATATATCACGCATATTTTCTAGCCTCGCCGCTGCCGTACAGGTTGCTCACACAACGGCCGCACAGCGTCTGGTGTGCGGCATCGCTGCCGACATCTTCACGGTAATGCCAGCAGCGCTCGCACTTGTCGTGCAGGCTGGCGGAGACATCGATATGTTGTTCCGCTTCCGTCACAGCGCGATGCGCCGTGGCGCGCGAGGTAATCAATACAAAACGCAAGTCGACACCCAAACGCGCCAGCACATCATAATCTTCGCCTGCAACATACATATCCACTTCGGCGGCCAGCGCCGAGCCGATCAGCCCGGCAGCGCGCGCCTCTTCC
>CAZMWC010000418.1:0-1759 GCA_964569805.1 uncultured Gallionella sp. | reverse complement strand
GCGCAATTTCGGACAATAGGGCAGCGTAAAATCGACGTTGGTATAGGCCGAATCGCGCGTATCGAAGAAGGTGGCATCGCGCCCATGGGTGTAGTCAATGATCTGATCCGGTACAACGATAACACCCGGGCTCAAATCGGCGCGAATGCCGCCTACTGTTGCAACCGATATGACCTCGTTTACCCCCTGTTCGCGCAACGCCCACAGGTTGGCGCGATAGTTCACCAAGTGCGGCGGGATGGTGTGCCCATAACCGTGCCGCGCCAGAAAAATCACCTCATGCTGGTTGAGCGTGCCGAACATGAATGCGCCGGAAGGCTCGCCATAGGGTGTGCGCATCACTTGCCGGTGCGTGATTTCCAGATTTGCCAGTTTGGTCAGGCCGCGACCGCCGATGATTGCCAACATAAAATAATCCTCTCTCTGCTTCCCTCATGTGCGGGCGATTCGTGAATCGCCCCTACGTTGCCTGTTCGGGCGATTCGTGAATCGCCCCTACGGCGTAGATCGCGGGCAGATTGCGCCACGCGCCGTGTATATCCATGCCATAGCCGAACACGAAACGGTCCGGCAACTCCATTCCGACAAAATCGGCATGGATGGGTTTGGTCTTGCCATTCTCTTTGTCGGCGAACACTGCGCTGTAGAACTTGGCCGCCCCCAGCTCCATCACGCGCTGCCTGATTGCGTGCAGCGTTTCGCCTTCATCGAGGATGTCATCCAGCACCAGCACCACGCGGCCAGCGACGTTCTCGCGCGGCGCAACCTTCCAGTGCAACTCGCCGCCCTGTTGCCCGTTGCCATAACGCGAGACATGCAGGTAATCGAACTCCAGCGGAAAATCGAGCAGTGGCAGTAACTGCCCGGAGAACACCACCGCGCCACCCATCACCGACAGCACCAGCGGATGCTGGTCTGCCAATGCCGCGTTGATCTCCCGCGCCACGCGTTGCAGCGCTGCCTGCACCTTGTCTGCCGAACAGATCAACTCGGCCTGTTCGAGCTGTGTGCGAGCCTGCTGGTTGGTAAGCATCAAACGATCGTTTTCAAATACTCTGCAAATTCCGAACGCAGCTCTTCGTGTTTCAGCCCGAATGCGACCTGTGCCTGCAAGTAACCGAGTTTGGAACCGCAATCATAACGGATGCCGTTGAAGCGGTAGGCCAGCAACTGCTCTTCCTGCAACAGTGCGGCGATGCCGTCGGTAAGCTGTATTTCGCCGCCAGCGCCGGGCTGCACGCTCTCCAGATAGTGAAAGATGCGCGGTGTCAGGATGTAACGCCCGACCACCGCCAGCGTGGAAGGCGCGTCTGCCGGCTTGGGCTTTTCCACGATGCCATGCACTTTTTCAATGCCCGGCGCGAGATTGCTGCTGCTGACGATACCGTATTGCTTGGTGTTGGCACGCGGCACATCCTGTACGCCGAGAATGGAACACTGGTGTTGCGCGAACACGTCCACCATCTGTTTGATGATGGGTACTTCCCCGTCGATCAGGTCATCGGCGAGGATCACCGCGAACGGTTCATCCTGCACCACCGGCTTGGCGCATAGCACCGCATGGCCCAGCCCGAGCGGTTCGGCCTGGCGGATATAGATACAGTTGATATGTTTGGGCACTACTTCCTGCACATAGCTCAACAGCTTCAACTTGCCGCTGGCTTCCAGCGTCGCTTCCAGCTCGTAGGCCTTGTCGAAATGATCCTCGATGGCGCGCTTGTTGCGCCCGGTGATGAACACCATGTCGGTGATGCCCGCC
>CAZMWC010000417.1:0-1762 GCA_964569805.1 uncultured Gallionella sp. | reverse complement strand
GCCACCAGGCAATTGCGGTGGATGCGCACGAAGCGCGCGGCGAATTCTTTTTCCAATGCGGTGAGCGACTCTTCGAGCAGGTATTCATGCTCGGCGGTGCGCACCGTGATGTATTTCAGTTCGGCGCGCAGGTAGAGCACTTGCTCGATGGGTACCAGATGAATCTTGCCGCGTTCGTGGATGGAGAGATGTTTGCGCGGCTCGGGCAGCAGGTCGCGCAGAGTTTCGACATGCATCGGCACGGCGGCGCGCGCGCGGTTGAGCGCATCGAACAGGCGGCCGAGGCGGATCGGTTTGAGCAGGTAGTCAACGGCGTGCAGCTCGAACGCTTTGATTGCATGGTCATCGTAGGCGGTGGTAAAGATGATGACCGGAACAGGTTTAGGCAGCTTGTGCAGGTGTTGCGCGAGCTCGATGCCGTCCATTTGCGGCATACGGATGTCCAGCAGCACCACGTCGGCGGGCGTTTCCGACAGCTTGTCGAGCGCCTCCTGGCCGTTGCCCGCCTCGCCCACCACTTCCAGCGGCAATTGTTCGCTGCAATCGCGCAGCAGATCGCGCAGGCGGTTGCGCGCGGGCGGCTCGTCATCCACAACGAAGATGCGCAGGGGCAGTTCGACGGTGTTCATGCGGTTTTTTCCTGTGTATGGGGCAGCGCGATTTCGACGCGGTAGAAGTCCTTGCCATGCTCGGCCTCATAGCGCGCCTCGACATCGAACAACAGCGCCAGCCGCTGGCGGATGTTCTGCAACGCCATGTGGCTACCGGGATGCGGCACGGCCTCGCGCGCGGGACAGGGATTCTCCACCACGATACGCAGTTCGTCGTCGCTGCGGTGCAACCCGATGCGGATGCAGCCGCCTTGCGGCAACGGTTCGATGCCGTGATAGACGGCATTTTCCAGCAGCGGCTGTAACAGCAGCGGCGGGATCAGCGCATCATCCGGGGCATCCACTTTCCACTCCGCCTGCAGGCGGCCACCCATACGCAGTTGTTCCAGCGCGAGGTATTGCTTGCCCAGCCGTATCTCCTGTCCCAGCGGCACGAGGTTGTTCTCTTCGGACATCGCCATGCGGAACAGGTCGGACATATCTTCCAGCGCGGCCTCGGCTTGCTCTGGCCGAGTGCGCACGATGCTCAACACGGCGTTGAGAGTGTTGAACAAAAAATGCGGGCGGATGCGCGCGCGCAACGCTTGCAACTGCGCATCGTGCAACGCGCGCGACAGCGCCCGGCTGCGCCAGCGAAAATAGGCCAACAAAAAAGTGCAGGTGGCGATACCGAGCAGCGCGTAGCGCACCGCGTCAAACCCGGCATCGGCGCGCCCGGATGGCCGGTACAACTCGCCGCCGAGGTAGTAGGCGATGAGCGTCAGCGCCACCACCAGCGCATTTACCGCCAGCCCGCCCCGCATCCCGTCCAGACGCGACAGCCACGGCTGCGCCGCCCACAGCAGCAGCAGGCTGGACAGCAGGACAGGCGCAAGCAGCGCGGCGATCTGCACCATACGCAACGACACCTCGCTCCAGGCATTCGCCAGCAACAACGCACCCAGCAGCGCCAGCCCGTTGCAGATCAGCAGAATGCGCAGTGTCACGCCGAGGTTGCGGAAGTTAGGCAACGCGTCGGGCAATGCATTTTGTTTTATACTGTCGGCCTTATTCATGGCTTGGAACCTTCTGGTTTTGTGCCGCAATTCTGGACGAGACATGGCTAGCATACAAGATAAAGATACTTGGTCGGGGCGTTTCAACGAACCTGT
>CAZMWC010000416.1:0-1762 GCA_964569805.1 uncultured Gallionella sp. | reverse complement strand
AACGAATAGCGTTTATCTGCCGCCCCACCGAACCTCGTTTAAGCCGCGCCCCGTGTTGGCGGCAGATAAACCTCGTTGGACTGAACCTTCGGAGCGGAACCTATGGGGATTGTAAGGTTTTGATGGCGGGCGTCAACCGCACATTTGGAGCGTGAGGCCATGGGCGGGGAAGAATCGGATGCTTTTGCGTGGTTCCATGGCCCACATCGGCATTGGCACACCGTATAAACCGCCCCATACATGCGCCTTTCATGCCGCATGGGCGAGCATCTCCACAGTTGTGGCGAACGCCCAACTGCCGGAGGAAACACGAGGGGAAATCGGAGCGCATCACGGCGATCTTCCGGGTGGGGCACGCGGCAGATGGGGCGGGATCGCCTGCACCACATGGAACCGTCCTTCACGGCAGTGCGGGCAGTTCATCCATTCGATTCCAGTCACGCGTCGCATGAACGCCTCCACCGACTCCAGCACGACCGGATCGGGCGCAGGTGCCTCCAGCGCCGCGCGTGCGGCGGCGAGGTTCGCGGCCTTGTGCGCGGGTCCCAGCAAACCATAGTGGCGGATACGCTTGAAACCATTGGGCAACATGTGCTGCATGAAGCGCCCGATGAACTCGCCCGCCTCCAGCCGCACCACCTTCTTGCGGTTGCCGTTGGCCCGGTCGCGCACCCGGAAGCGCACATGGTTCCCCTCCATATCCAAGATGCGCTCGTTGGAGATCGCTACCCGGTGCGTGTAGCGCCCGAGATACTCCAGCACCTGTGCCGGGCCACCGGGCGGCTGCTTGGCGTAAACCACCCAGTCGTGGCGGCGCAAAGCGGCAAACAGATTTCGCCATAGACCATCGTCTTTTGCCGTCGCGTAATGCAGGCTGCCCGCACGGCGCGCCGCGTCGAGCGCCTCCATGAACTTGCCCCGGTACACACCGGACAGCGCCTTCACCGGAAACAGGAAACCGCGCTTTGCGGCCACCCACTTGCCATCCGCCGCCAGCGCCCCACCCGCAACCAGCGCGTGAACATGAACATGCCGCCCGAGATCCTGCTTCCAGGTGTGCAACACCAGCGTAAAACTGGGTGTCCCACCCAGCCAGCGCGGGTTGGCGGAGAACGTGCCGAGCGTATCCGCCACCGCGCCGAACAGCAGCTTGTAGAGCGTGCACTGATCGCATCCCGCCAGCCCGTTGAGGGCGTGGGGCAAGGTGAACACCAGATGGAAATACGGCACCGGCAACAGCTCCCGCCGCCGCGCCGCGAGCCAGGCTTCCTTGGCGCGCGTCTGGCACTGCGGGCAGTGGCGGTTGCGGCAGGAATGGTAGCGGTAGCGCAGCACGCCGCAATGGTCGCAGCACTCGACATGTCCGCCCAAAGCCTGGGTGCGGCAGGCAACAATCGCCCGCCACGCCTTGTCCTGGACGACAGACAAAGCATGCGCATCGAGATAGGGTTGGCCGTGCTCGCGCAGAATCTCGGCCAGACCCGTAGCGTGAGCCACGATGACGGCGCGACTAACGCAGTACGGTGTCGAGCAACTCCAGTGGCGACGTGGTGCCGGTCAGCTTGGTTTGCGCCAGATGAAAATAGCGCATGGTGGTCGAGACATGGCCGTGCCCCATCAAGCGCCCGATGGTGTGGAGATCCACGCCGGATTCCAGCAGGTGCGTGGCGAAGCAGTGGCGCAGGGTGTGGATGCCGCCCCGTGGTTTGAGCTTGGCGCGGTCGCGCGCGGCGTAATACATGCGTTGCGCCAGGGTGTCGCA
>CAZMWC010000415.1:0-1769 GCA_964569805.1 uncultured Gallionella sp. | reverse complement strand
GCTCTTTTGAATATGATTATCTTCCGACCATCCTGTTGCCGGATGCTCATAATTCCTACGTTAATGCCACGATGCTGATGGAGTCAGGCAGCTTCGTGCTGGGCAGCATTTACCAGATGATGATGGGAGAAAAGAGCCGCGAGATCAAACTGACCAGCCTGCTGGCGGAGGGCGAAGACTACGAACAGGTAAGTTTCGAATGGCTCAAGCCTGAAAACGGTTGAGCCTCGATTTTGTCACTCCGGTATAACCCGGAATCGGTTCAGGGGCCGCTGCCTTTACAGTCCCTGTCATTGAATGAGCAAGTGTCGTCGTGGATGTGGCCTTTGTAATGATCTTCAAACGCACGGCAGATGTCCGGCCTGAAAAGCCACTGATTATCGGGCGTGGTGAAACGCTTTGCGTCTACCGGAAATTCCTGCTCCTGGTAAACCTCGACAATCTGCACCTCGCCGGGTTGTATGTGATTGCGGTGCAGGTATTCCACCAGGCCGCAAATCGTATCCGAGAAATAGGAATTGTATTCCTCGCTCTGTTCCAGAATGCGAACCCTGGCTTCATAGGTATAGGGCAGGCTCTTGTCGTATTTTGACTTCGGTCCAAGTATTTTTTCAAATAAACCCATGACTGCTCTCCTTGAAGACCACGGTTGGATCCAAAGATGCGCTGCCGCGTATCGGAATCCGGCGCACCTGCTTCCATGCCCCTGCCTTCAGCTTACAGCTTCGCCGCGCGGGCGGCAATGTCAAAAGTGAGCGAGGATTTGATGTCTTGTCCGCGGGTGAAAGATTCCAGGATATTCCCTTGCTGTATGGTCGTGGGGGCGAATCAGAGTGTTGAGTATCTGATTGACTTCGGGCCACACGGCTTAAATTTCTTTATTCCGCTTGCGCTCCGGCGGCACGAATAGCCAGGCAGCCAGCACCAGAAATCCAAACGCGGTGTAGGCAACCGTAAAGACCCAGGGATCGAAATCATAGAACAGTATCTCGTGCAGCCAGTGCTGGATGAAAGAATTCGAATAGACCTCGCCGTTCGCTGCCTCTCTTAACCGATTTTCCCACTCGGTGAGCGGACATACCAAGCCAAGCCATGACTCCGCTATGACGATGCCGATTGCCGCAAGGTGAATTAACCTGAACCGCAAATTCCTGATCCAGTTCCAGCGCCGATACTTTCCGATCAGGATTGCCACCAGCCCCAGGACGACAAATGCCACGAACAAAACATGGGTGGCAAGAATCAGATCAGCCAGGAACAGGTGCATTGGCAGCTATTCAGTTCGCGTCAGCGCTGGCTCGCCGAGCACGCCAGTTGTGTGAACGCCATACACAGAAACTGGTCGAGACAAGTGAAGTGTTTGACCTTGTGCTCTCCGTCGTAGCGAGCGACACATCTGCGGAAAGTGGTCAGGGGCAAGTGCGACATCACTTGCGCAAAAACAAGTTTGCCCGTGTTCATTGGCAGTCCTCGCAATCGGGTTGGAAATACCCCGAATGCTACGTGCCAAGCTCAAATCGAGACCAGACTTAACCATGAAATATCTTCGTTCCTTCAATCAATTACAATCGACTCAACGGCCAACGTTGGGACACTAGTGAGTTCCGATATGTGTTCACTGTGGGTGAACCTAGCCGGCAATATTACATTTGCGCAACGCAAAAATTGGGATGAACTACGGGTTTTTAGAAGCTCCCTTGATGATCAGCGGCACGCCGAACAGGCTCTCCAGCAGATACAGGACACTCGATATCCCATGCCACATCTTG
>CAZMWC010000414.1:0-1776 GCA_964569805.1 uncultured Gallionella sp. | reverse complement strand
ACCTCAGCGGCAAGCTCACCTTCATCGTCTACGCCAACCCGGAACAGGCCGATGCCTACGCACTGGCAAAGCAGCGCCTGCACGAGCTGATGACACGATTGCGCCAGCCGGTGGACATCCCGCACGCACCGCCGATGCACGGCGGCGAGGCAAAATCCGAATTCGGCGAAGCCGCGTTCAAGCTGGCAGTGGTCAAGGCCAAGCAATACATCTTCGACGGCGACATCATGCAGGTGGTGCTGGCGCAGCGCATGGCGCAACCCTTCCCGGCATCGCCGCTGTCGCTGTACCGCGCGCTGCGCAGCGTCAATCCCTCCCCGTACATGTTCTATTACGACATGGGCGATCATCACGTGGTCGGCGCGTCGCCGGAAATCCTGGTTCGGTTGGAGCACAATGCGGTCGAAACTGACCGTTCGCAGAGCCAACCGAATAGCGACTCCTCCCGCACCAGCGGGCTCCGCCCCACCGTGTCGGAGTCGCGCCTGTCAGACGCCACCATCACCGTGCGCCCCATCGCCGGGACGCGTCCGCGCGGCAAGACGCTACAGCAGGATGCAGAACTCGCAGAGGAGCTGCTGGCCGACCCGAAGGAGCTTGCCGAGCACCTGATGCTGATCGACCTTGGGCGCAACGACATCGGGCGCGTTGCACAAAACGGCACGGTGAAGCTCACCGAGAAGATGATCATCGAACGCTACTCGCACGTGATGCACATCGTCTCCAACGTCGAGGCCACGCTCAAACCCGGCCTGAATGCGATGGACGTGCTCAAGGCCACCTTTCCCGCCGGCACGGTAAGCGGCGCGGCCAAGGTGCGCGCGATGGAAATCATCGACGAACTGGAGCCGACCAAGCGCGGCATCTACGCGGGCGCGGTCGGCTACCTCGGCTTCAACGGCGACATGGATCTGGCCATCGCGCTGCGCACCGCCGTGGTGAAGGACGGCATGCTGTACGTGCAGGCGGGCGCGGGCATCGTCGCCGACTCGGTGCCCGACAGCGAATGGATAGAGACGCAGAACAAAGCGCGCGCCGTGCTGCGCGCGGCGGAAATGGTGCTGGACGGGCTGGATGCGGAAGTGCACCGGTAGAGGGTTGGTAGGGCGGGTTACACCCGCCGTTGCATGGCATCAGCTAAATTGAGGAGATTCAAATGGACTATCAACTTTTATTTCCTCTTTTAGTTACAACGATTGTAACGCTATTCGGTTGGCTCGCAGGACATCAACTAAATGTTGAAAGGGAGCGGCGTACCAAGAAACAGGAGTTACGGTTAAGCTATTTGCTTGAGGCATATCGTGCATTGGCTATTGGACTGCATAGACGAACTACTGATGAAAAATATGCCATAGCATTTGACCAAGCGCTAGCTGATGTTCAATTGCTTGGCTCTAAACAGCAAGTCTCGCTGTTACATAACTTTCTAGATTCCATAGAAAGTACGCAAAGTGGCGATCTTGAGCCATTGCTCATTGCGTTACGCAACGAGCTTCGCTCTCTAATACAAATGGAAGATATTGATCTGAATCTGCGATGGCATGTCACATCGAAAGATGACAACCGCCGAAAAAAATAGCTCGTGTAGGGCGGAAAAGCGTAGCGCCTTCCGCCGTATGTTGATCTCACCACAAGAATTCATTCGGCGGATAACGCTGCGCTCATCCGCCCTACAATAATTTATGCTGCGCCTAACCGAAATCAAACTGCCGCTCGGCCACCCCGAGGGTGACATCAGCAGCGCCGTTGTCCAGCGGCTGGGTATTTCTGCGGGCG
>CAZMWC010000413.1:0-1778 GCA_964569805.1 uncultured Gallionella sp. | reverse complement strand
GCGACGGCAGCCTGTGCACGGAGGCGGATACAGCCGCCCAGTACGCGCTGGCCAAAAAGCTGCAGGCTATTCTTAACGTGCCGGTATTGGGCGAGGAGATGCCTGCCGACGAGCAACATGTAATCTGGCAATCCGGCCATGACGGCATGTGGTGTATCGACCCGATCGACGGTACGTCCAACTTCGTGCGCGGCTTGCCTTATTTTGCGGTATCGGTCGCGCTGATGCGCGAGGGCAAAAGTGTATTGGCGGTGGTGTATGACCCGGTTGCCGACGAAGTATTTTCCGCCGAACAAGATAGAGGAGCGTTTCTGAACGGCGCAAAGCTGATCGGGCGCGAAGCTGCCACCACACTCGACCAGGCGCTGGCGAGCGTGGACATGAAACGCCTCAACATTAAACTGGTGACGCAACTGGCGACACATCCGCCCTATTCTTCGCAGCGCAACTTCGGCGCGAGCGCGCTGGACTGGTGCTATACCGCCGCCGGGCGGTATGACGTGTATTTGCACGGCGGGCAGAAACTTTGGGATTATGCCGCCGGTACGCTGATTCTGTGGGAATCGGGCGGCCACGCCTGTTGTATTGAAAACGATGATTTTGCGCAAGGCGATATCTGGCAACGTTCGGTGATCGCGGCGCGCAATAAAAAACTGTTTGAAGAATGGAAGAATTGGATACGTTCGGTGTAGGGTGGGCAGGCTTCATCTGCCCACGCGTTGCGTAGTATCGCGTGGGCACAAAAAACGTGCCCACCCTACGCTTTTTTCAAGAATTAAAGGGGATGCAGTGAAAATATTGATACTCGGAGCCGGCCAGGTTGGCTCGACGGTGGCGGAAAGTTTGGTCGGCGAGGCCAACGACATCACCGTGGTGGACATGGACAGCGACAAGCTGCGCCAACTGCAGGACCGTCTGGACCTGCGCACGCTGACCGGCAATGCGGCCCATCCTTCCGTCCTCGAACAGGCCGGCATCGCCGACTCCGACATGCTGCTGGCGGTGACGCAGAGCGACGAGGTCAACATGGTGGCCTGCAAGCTGGCCGCCACGCTCTACAACACCCCGACACGCATCGCGCGCATCCGCTCTACCGACTATCTCAACCGCCCGGAAGTGTTCAGCGCGGAGAACTTCAACATCGATTTTTCCATCTGCCCGGAGCAGATACTCACCGACTACATCACCAAACTGATTGAGTTCCCCGAGGCATTGCAGGTGCTGGAATTCGCCGACGGCAAGGCTTCGCTGGTGGCGGTGCGCGCCTTCGAGGGCGGTCCGCTGGTGGGCCAGCCGCTGAATTTCCTGCGCAGCCATATGCCGCAGGTCGAGACGCGCGTCGCGGCAATCTTCCGCAAGGACGGGCCGATCATTCCCGAAGGCAATACCGTGATCGAGGAGGGTGACGAGATCTTCTTCATCGCGGCTACCGGCAATATCCGCAGCGTGCTGCAGGAGATGCGCCGCATGGACAAGCCGAGCAAGCGCATCATGATCGTCGGCGGCGGCAACATCGGGCGGCGTCTGGCCAAGGCGCTGGAGCACGATTACCAGGTCAAGCTGATCGACCACAACAAGAAATCCTGCGAGAAGCTGGCCGGCGAGCTGGCGCGCACGCTGGTGCTGAACGGCGACGGCACCGACGAGAAGCTGATGCAGCAGGAGAACGTCGGCGAAGTGGACGTGTTCTGCGCGCTGACCAACGACGACGAGAACAACATCATGTCGGCGCTGCTGGCCAAGCAGGGCGGCGCGCGCAAGGTGATCGCGCTGATCAA
>CAZMWC010000412.1:0-1779 GCA_964569805.1 uncultured Gallionella sp. | reverse complement strand
CTCCACGGCAACTGCGGTTTTTAGGTTCAATTGCAAACCGTTATTGCGAGCCCCGCAGGGGTGTGGCAATCCAGCGCCCTTAACCCCATGAAACTTGCAGCTCTTCAGGCTCTCGTCGCCGCAGGTGAATCCCTGACCTTGGAACTCAAAAAATCCACGGCAGAGAAAGAGCGTGCCTGCCGCAGCCTGTGCGCACTAGCCAACGGGCAAGGCGGGTTCGTGGTGTTTGGCGTTACCCCCGCCGGCAAGTTGGTTGGACAAAAGGTCACTGATCGCACACTCGAAGAGCTGGCCCAAGAGTTTCAAGGCTTCGAGCCGCCATTGTTTCCGCAGCTTCAACGCATCCAAATAACAGAAGGTGATTCAACCGGATTGGAAGCACTACTGGTACAGGTCGAGCGCGCTACCCATACCCCGGTCACCTATCGCGGTGTACCCTACGAGCGGGTGCTCAACACCACACGCGTCATGCCGCGAGCCAACTACCAGCGTTTGCTGATCGAGGCGATGCACACCACCGACCGTTGGGAAATACAACCGGCAACCGGCAGCAGTATCGACAACCTCGATAGCCAGGAGATTGTGGTCACTTTAGAAGAATCCATTCGTCGGGGGCGAAGTGTTGACCCTGGCACTCGCGACCCCTTGGGTATCTTGCGAGGCTTGGGCCTGTTGGTAAACGGCGACCAAATTTCACGCGCCGCTGTTGCACTGTTCTGCAAAGACGAAATTGCCTTGCCTGAGTTCCCACAATTCAACCTTCGCGTGGCCCGCTTCAAAGGCACCACTCGCGATGAATTCCTGGACAACCGCCAATACACCGGCAACGCCTTCGCGCTCATGCGCCGAGCCGAGCGCTTCCTGATTGACTGGCTCCCGGTTGCCGGCAAGATTATTCCAGGGCAAATGGAGCGTATCGACACCCCGGCACTACCCACCGAAGCCGTACGCGAAGCGCTGGCCAACGCGTTTATTCACCGCGATTACACCAGCGCAGCCGGCTCAGTATCCGTTGCCTTATACGAAGACCGGCTCGAAATCATCTCCCCCGGCGAGCTTCATTTTGGGCTGACCCCCGAAATGCTTTATCAGCCCCACGAATCCAAGCCCTGGAACCCATGGATTGCCAAAGTGTTCTACCGCCGTGGCCTGATCGAAACTTGGGGGCGGGGTACCCTTAAAATCGCAGGCCTGATGCAAGAGGCAGGCCTTGACGCACCGGCACTGAAAGACAATGCCGGCTTCGTCACCATGACGTTCAAGTTGCCCGCAGGGGCGAATAAAACGCACGGGAAAACACCGTATGCCGGTTCGGAGAAAAGTTCGGAGAAAAGTTCGGAGAAAATCATTCAGCACCTGCGCCTCGACCCCACACTATCAGCAAAAGCACTAGCCCAAAAATTGGCCATCAGCTCACGTGCGGTAGAAAAACAGATCGCGCAGCTAAAAAAAGAAGGAAAACTGTGCCACATCGGCCCCGCCAAAGGCGGTCGCTGGGAGCTTATCGAGTGAACAAAATGAAAATCGCCATCGCCGGAACCGGTTACGTCGGCCTCTCCAACGCCATCCTCCTCGCCCAGCACAACGAAGTGGTCGCCCTCGACATCGTCCCCGAAAAAGTCTCAATGCTCAATTGCAAGCAATCGCCCATCGAAGATGCCGAGATCGAAGACTTCCTCGCCCGCAAAAAACTCAACTTCCGCGCCACGCTGGACAAGGTCGATGCCTACACCGGCGCCGACTACATCATCATCGCCACACCAACCGATTACGACCCCG
>CAZMWC010000411.1:0-1781 GCA_964569805.1 uncultured Gallionella sp. | reverse complement strand
CGGGCCGTACCATTGCCAGCCGCGCACATGGCAGGCCGGGCAACCGAGCCCGTGCCGGAACAACGGAGTCGCTCCGTTCGATACCTTCGCCGCAAGATCCGAACCTGCGGCCAAAGCATTGGACAAACTGTCGGCTTGCTCGGCGAGCGGGGCGTGGCAGCGTGTGCATTCCTGATGCTCGTCGCGCGCATGGGCTTCCATGTTGGCGAGTTGCCCCAGAATGCCGACACCCATGGCACGCGAGTGCAGGCTATCGCGCCAGCCCTCGAACTGCGCGACGTGGCAGCCGCCACATGAAGCCGGATCGAGCGATGTTTCATCTGCTTTGAGATGTGCGGGTATCTTCCCTTGCGGCGCAAGCGGGCGCGCCCAGTGGCGTTCGAGAAATTTTTCCGTATCGGGGACGGGTGTTGTCTGCGCCACGACAACGGGTGCAGGCTGTACCTGCGGCGGTGATCGGTCGCAACCGGCCAGCAAGGCGACGATGGCGAAAAACACGAAGGGAAGGCTGGCAGGCCTTCCCTTCGGTTCAAGCTTCGGCCCGGCGGAACGGGAGTCCGATAGGGCGAAGCTCATCATCAATTACTTCTTTACTGCACAAGGATTTTTCGCTGCACATGGGTTATTTCCCGCGCACAGGTTATTCATGCCGCAAGGATTTTTCATTGCGCGGGGGTTCTTGTCCATGCCGCGCTTGAAGCTCTTCTGCAATTCTCCCGCATAGGCCGTGAGCGCAGCCAGCTCTTTGGAATCCCAAGGCAGCGGTTTTGCCGCCATCGGGATCACCATGCAGACCTGCACCATTTCATCCAGATGGATGCGCTTGATACCGGCTCTTTCCTTGACCATGTTTACCGTATGAGGATACGGCTTGGCGAAGCTGGGCCGGAATGATTGGTTGTCGGCGTGGCAAGCATTGCAGGAGAGGCCGTTGCTGCTGAGTTTCGTGTCTTTGAACAGTTGCTCGCCGTATTTCACCAGTTCTTTGTGGTCGCCGCTGGCAAGCCGAGTTCCGGCAGGACGGGTGATCAGTTTGGCATCTAACCTGGCTGCGCAGGGGTTCTGGGCGACACATGGGTTCTTCGCTGCACATGGGTTCTTCATGGCGCACGGGTTCTTTCCGGTATCGGCAAGCGCGGCGGGGGCTTGTGCCATCAGGGCAAAAGCGCCCAGCACGAACAGCGATAGGATACGACGGGTTTGTAGATACATGATTTTCTCCTTGGTTCGGTGGTTCGGAATATCCGGGTGCGCATGGCAGCGCTGGCCGTTGGTCGATCCGGTTGCTGGAATCTTACACCGCAATGCAATTTGTGGCGGGTGGGCGCATCGTTACAACCTGCGCGCCCATTCCTGTCCGGCCTTGCGCAGGAAGGCTAGCTGTTTCTCGAAATTGCGGCAGCCTCGGCACATCATCAGGTGCAGGCGCACCGCCAGCTTTTCGCGCAACGTGGCCGGGTGGTCGAGCGCCTGGGAGAACAGTTCGGTGTTTTGTTTGCAGTTCAGCATGGCATAGCGCAGCAGATAGCTGCAATGCTGTTGCAATTCTTCCGGGTCAATCGCGTTTCCTGACATTGCTGCTCCGTTTGCATCGTGTCGCGTTGTGGTGGATAGTAGCACTGTGGCCGGCTGGCGGGTTAGCCGGGCAACATGTAAGAAAGGACATGCGGTTTGCGACTAACGGTCATGGCAAGCATGCCGCATCTGATGATGAAACTTGCCATGACCGTTTCCCCCTATCCAACTTTCCCCCGCAAGCGGGGAGAGCGTAGCGAGGGGGG
>CAZMWC010000410.1:0-1790 GCA_964569805.1 uncultured Gallionella sp. | reverse complement strand
TTGGCCAGCGCGTACTGGGCGGCTGTATCCGCCTCCGTGCACAGGCTGCCGTCGCCTTTCTGCTGGTGCGCCACCTTGAGATAGCGCGGCATGATCTCCTCGGCAGCGACCAGCTTGACTGCCGCGACTACAGCCTTGAGCAGCGCGCTCATGCTGTGTGCGGTAGTGCGTGTCACCCTCTGTTTAACCATTTGGGAACCATTTGTTGTTATGCCTCGCTGTATCGCACGCCGTTCAGGCTCAATGCTATTCACTTAACCGTTCGTGGTGAGCTTGTCGAACCACCAGCTTCACAACCAGAGCCCTTCGACAAGCTCAGGGCGAACGGAATTTTTTCTAAAGTGAACAGCACGCCGTTTAGGCCTGATTCTTCCATTTGATGGAGCAACCCATGCTGGCGAGCTGTTCACGCGGCCCTTGCCCGGTCCGCGCCACTTGCAGCATGGCATCGAACAGATCACGCGGCGCATTTGGAACGGCTTCCTTGCGCGACGCATCCAGACGGCCGCGATATTGCAATTCAAGATTGGCATTGAAGCCGAAAAAATCCGGTGTGCATACCGCGCCATAATCCCTGGCGACCTGCTGGGTTCCATCCAGCACATAAGGAAAAGGGTAGCCATACTGTTGCGCCACCAGTTTCATGTTGTCGAATGAATCTTCCGCGTATTCGGCGGGATCGTTGGACATGATGGCGATGGTGTTGATGCCGTGTTGTTGCAGCTCGCTGGTATCGCGTACGATGCGCTCGCGGATCGACTTCACATAGGGGCAGTGATTGCAGATGAACATCACCAGCAGCCCGTTTTTGCCGCGTGCAGCGGCGAGGTCGTAGCGTTTGCCATCCACGCCGGGCAGATCAAAATCACGCGCTTTCCAGCCAGAATTACACAGCGGTGGTTGCAGGCTTACCATGACAAACCCCTGACAAGATTTTTTGAGACGTTATATTATCACGCGCATCGCCCGGCCATTTCAGGTTCCTTCGGATCATCATGCCACGTTTCTATTGCTCCCCTCCCCTGCCAATCAGCAGCTCGTTCGACCTGCCGCCGGATGCCGCACATCATGCCGCACGCGTGCTGCGTCTGCGCGAAGGGAACCATGTGGAGATTTTTGATGGCATCGGCAATGAATACCATGGCGTAATTTCCGGGATTGGCGGCAAGCATGTCACCGTCAGCGGAATCCGTGCAATCCAGGTTGACCGCGAATCACCATTAGTGACGATACTGGCACAAGCCATGTCGAGCAGCGAGAAAATGGACTGGGTGATCCAGAAAGCGACCGAGCTGGGTGTAACGGAAATCCAGCCGCTCGATACCGAGCGCAGCATCGCCAGACTTTCTGCCGAACGCGCCACCAAGCGCCTCGATCACTGGCATCAAGTCGCCATTTCCGCCTGCGAACAATGCGGCCGCAATGTACTGCCAAAAATCCATGCCCCACTGGACATCATGGTGTGGTTGCAACAGGTTGGTGAGTTATCTGATACAAAATTTATTTTGCTGCCCGAAGGTGGCGCAACGTTGCGCAGCCAAGCCAAACCACCGGAAAAAGTTATCTTGTTGATCGGCGCAGAAGGCGGGTTCACCCAAATTGAAAGTGAGGCAGCACAGCACTGCGGCTTTACCGGAATCCGCATGGGTGCGCGCGTACTGCGTACCGAAACAGCCGCTGTTGCAGGCCTGGCCGCATTGCAAATGCTTTGGGGTGATTTTTAGAGAACCTCTACAAATTCATTTTGCGGGCGAACCGCTGCGTCGCGTGCTCGCTCATTCCTCGCCTAT
>CAZMWC010000409.1:0-1791 GCA_964569805.1 uncultured Gallionella sp. | reverse complement strand
TCCACGTTCAGGAATGGCTCGGCGTAACCGGTGTTGCGTAACGCGGCGATGTCGGCCTGGGTGTAACTCTGGTATTTGCCGCGCAAGGCATCGGGGAACGGAATGTATTCGATCAATCCCTGTTGCTGCAATTCGGCAAGGCTCAACGCGGGTTTGCCTTCAGTGTGGCGCAGGGCGTTGACGGTTGCTGCCGCTACGTCATTGAAGCTTTGCGCTTGCCCGGTGCCGAGATTGAAAATGCCGGATTTGTGCGGGTTGTCGAGGAAATACATATTTACCTTGACCACGTCTTCTATCGAAACGAAATCGCGCAATTGCCCGCCGTTGGCGTAGCCGTCGCAGCCTTCGAACAGCTTCACCTTGCCTTCGGCGCGATACTGGTTGAAGAAGTGGAACGCGACCGAGGCCATGCGCCCCTTGTGTTGTTCGCGCGGGCCGTACACGTTGAAATAGCGCAGGCCGACGATCTGCGCGTTGCGCTTGTGCCAGCGGCGCCGCACGATCTGGTCGAACAGGAATTTGGAATAGGCGTACACGTTCAACGGCGCCTCGCATTCGCGGCTTTCCCGGAACGCATTGCCGCCGCCGTACACCGACGCGGACGAGGCATACAGGAACGGCACTTCCTCGTTCTGGCAGTAGTTCAGCAGCTCCAGCGAGTACTGGTAGTTGTTGTCCATCATGTAGCGGCCGTCGGTTTCCATGGTGTCGGAGCACGCGCCCTGATGCAGCACCGCAGCGACCAGCCCGTCAAAAAAACCTTCCTGCAATTTTTTCAGGAAATCTGCCTTGTCGAGATAATCGGCGATTTCGCAATCCACCAGATTTTTGAACTTGTCGGCGCGCTTGAGATTGTCCACCGCGATGATGTTGCTTTCACCGCGCTCGTTGAGCGCCTTGACCAGATTCGAACCGATAAAGCCGGCTGCGCCGGTGACGATGTAGTACATGACTTACTCCTTAAGAACTGTGAAAAGTGACTCGCCGCCGCGCGGCTCAGGTGAAAAGTGAAACGAAGAAACAGCCCTACGTTTCACCTTTCACCTTTCACCTTTCCCGTTTCCCCCATGTCTTTAATAATTTCCTCACGACTAACCACCGCCGTGCCCAGCTTGCCCACCACAATACCCGCCGCACGGTTGGCGATGCGTATTGCATCGGCCCAATCTGCGCCGCTTGCCAGCATCACCGCCAGCGTGGCGATGACAGTATCTCCTGCGCCGCTGACATCGAATACTTCGCGCGTCTGGGTCGGTTCGTGCAGCACTTCGTTGGCGCGGTACAGGCTCATGCCGTCCTCGCTGCGCGTCACCAGTAGCGCATCAAGCTGCAATGAAGTACGCAATTGTTCGGCCTTACTGTTGAGTTCTGCTTCGCTGCTCCAGCTACCAGCCACTTCGCGGAACTCGCTGCGGTTTGGCGTGAGCATGGTTGCGCCGCGATAGCGCGCATAGTCGTCGCCTTTGGGATCGACCAGTACCGGTTTGCCAGCCGCGCGCGCCAGCCGGATCATTTCGGCGATATGCGCCAAGCCGCCCTTGCCGTAATCCGACAGGATCACCACATCTGCTTCCGGTAGCTTGGTGCGAAAATCCGCCAGCTTCGCATTCAACACCTCATGGCTGGGCTGGGTTTCAAAATCGATGCGCAGCAACTGCTGATGGCGCGCGATGGCGCGCAGTTTGATGATGGTGGAGATGCTGCTGTCGCGATGCAAAAATGTGGTGAGATTGGCATATTCGTTGAGCAATTTTTCCAGACATGCGCCCGCCTCATCATCGCCGACCACCG
>CAZMWC010000408.1:0-1804 GCA_964569805.1 uncultured Gallionella sp. | reverse complement strand
AAGAAAAGGCGACCCCGGTTTGCCGCCGCTGCGCGGTTCCCTGCGTTGCTCGACTAGTCAGGCGGCTGCGGAACTCGCGCTATGCGCTCAGACAGTCCTCGCCGAAAACCCCTGACCAGCCTCCGCTACTCGGCGGCGCACAGGGGAAGGAAAAACAAAAAGTCAAAACCATATGGAGGGCAACAAGTTGCCCTCCATACTGAGGCGATAGGCAAAACAATTCGACTTCGGTGCATTGGAGTTCTGAATGGGCACGTTTGATCCGATCCGTTACTTGAAGTTGCTACCGCTTTCATTACGCTTTCCGCAGGCGATTTTCCATAAATCTTCGCGTATGCTTTCAGGCGGGTGTGGCTCCCATTTTCCAGAATCAGTAACAGTAACAACAGGTTTACCTTCACCCATATTCCCAGAGCGTAAAACTGCATAAAGGGGGCGAGATAGCTCTTCCTTGCAGTCGTACTCATCTTGCATCTGAACTGACATATACGTAGGCACACCAGTAACCTCTCTAGCCGTCTTGTAGTCAAACAGACTCCACATTTTTACCTTGTTGCCCGACTTGTGAATAGTGTCGAGATTGACGTAGTTGGTTTGGTTTCCAACGCTGCTAAACTTTACCCACTCCGCCATTGCGCTATTGCTCACAACAATTAGCATCATCAAAATAGCTTTACGCATTGCGCCCCCTCAAAAACAATTGATGCGATGTACCGATTTATTTTTCCAGCAGGAAAGAACCCTACTCCGCGCTTACAGCAGGGTCAATATGCCGAAATGCCTAGATACTTTGCAATAGCTTCGTAGTACGCGGCACTCAAAGCTCCAAGAGTGGGCAGCCGTTTGGGGACGCAGATGATGACAAGTGCTTTGCCCTCTAACAATCGCTTGTCGGAGCGACCCTCAAGCGATTGTTGCCCGAATGTTCACGGTGTTTTACCACCAATAACAGCCACGAGGCCAGTAATTGCACCAATAACACCGGTGATAGCTGATAGCCACACTACCCAGTACGATCTCGACTCATGGTGAGCTTTAATTTCGCTGCGTATTTCACTACGCAGCGTGGCGATACCAAGGGTGGTCAGATGCCAACGGCCAGTGTGGTTACTCTCGTACCAATGCTCAGATTCTTGACCATCATTGGTTTGGCGACGGGGAATAGGCACTCGAATACGACGAGCTTTTGCCAGCAGCCGTTTTGTTATGTATGCATCCTCATCTTCTTCATGCAGCTCCATCTCGAAACGATGATCGAGCTCTAGTTGTTTTACTTTTTCGTTGTCCTTTTGTTTTCGCGCGGCAGCAATATCACGGGCATAGGCGCGATCAAGTAGCGCACGTTGCCATTCAAGCCGTGTTGACTGAGGCATTGGGAGCTTGGCGACTATGCGAAGAAGTGATGGCATTTGCGAATGATGGGATACGTGTAGGAGAAAGTGCCGTGTTCGAATTTCGAATCCTCTGGCAAGAGCGAACCCTACACCGCGCTTACAGCAGGGTCAATATGCACATCGCGGGGTCATACAAACCGGGGTCGCCTTTTCTTTGGTTACTTTCTTTTTCAACCCTAACGTGCCGGAGTCGAATTGTTTTACCCACCATACGGGTTTACGGTTCTGGGTTTTGGACTTTCATCCCCTGAGCGCCGCCGAGTAGCGCAGGCTGGTCAGGGGGTTTCGGCGAGGACTGTCTGAGCGCGTAGCGCGAGTTCCGCAGCCGCCTGACCAGTCGAGCAACACGCCGCAAAGCGGCTTGTTGCGGCGGAGACTAACCTTCAGGTTATGTCGTAGCCAACAACGCA
>CAZMWC010000407.1:0-1810 GCA_964569805.1 uncultured Gallionella sp. | reverse complement strand
TCCCACAACGAGAGGATGCAATTAATGGATGGTTTGAAATGAAAACAGATGTGATCATCATCGGTGCAGGCGCTGCCGGACTGATGTGTGCGGTGCAGGCCGGACAGCGCGGACGCTCCGTGGTGCTGCTCGACCATGCCAAAAAACTGGCGGAGAAGATCCGCGTTTCCGGCGGCGGGCATTGCAACTTCACCAACATCAACGTCAAGCCGGAAAACTTTATCTCCGCCAATCCGGCGTTTTGCCGCTCCGCGCTGGCGCGCTACAAGCCGCAGGATTTCATCGCGCTGCTGCAAAAACATAACATCGGCTATCACGAAAAAACGCTCGGGCAATTGTTCTGCGATGACGAAGCAGAAACGATTATCGCGATGCTGCGCGGCGAATGCGAGGCGGCTGGCGTGAAACGCTTCATGAGTTGCGAGATCGGCGAGATCAAGTATTCCCCGCTGGAAGATGAAGATGCGCAAAAGGATGTCCAGAAGTTCCACGTCAGTACCTCGCGCGGCGATTTCACGGCAACCTCACTGGTGATCGCGACCGGCGGGCTGTCCGTCCCACGGACTGGCGCGACACCGTTCGGTTATCACATCGCCGAACAGTTCGGCATCCCCATCACCAAACTCAAGCCCGGGCTGGTGCCGCTGAGTGTCGCGCCGAACGAATGGAAACCCTACGCCGATCTGACCGGTGTCTCGCTCGATGTTTCGGTGAGCTTCGGCAAACAATCGTTCCGTGAGAACATGCTGGTCACCCATCGCGGCCTGAGCGGCCCGGCGATATTGCAAATCTCCTCCTACTGGCAACACGGCCAGCCGCTACACATCGACCTGTTGCCGGATTGCGATATGGCGACCTTGCTGGACGAGCAGAAGGGTAGCAAGAAATTGCTGAGCAACTACCTGACGCAATGGTTTCCCAAAAACTTTTCTGATGTGTGGTGCGGAGAATTGGGCGCGCAGCAGGGGATAGCGAACCTGCCGCTCAACCAGTACAACGACAAACAGCGCAAACAGATCGCCGCCGCGCTGCATGACTGGCAGGTGACACCCTCCGGTACGCTCGGCTACACCAAAGCCGAAGTGACTTGCGGCGGGGTGGATACCCATGCGCTGTCGTCGAAGACGATGGAATGTATCGAAGTGCCGGGACTGTATTTCATCGGCGAAGTGGTGGACATCACGGGGCAACTTGGTGGCTATAACTTCCAATGGGCATGGGCTTCCGGCCATGCGGCGGGACAGGCGGTTTGATTTGAATTGGCGGAAGGTGTCATGGCGATCGAGACAGCCAGCGTAGGGCGCAATAACCAACGGGCATTGCGCCGCATGAGGGTGTCCATCCGGTGCAATGCGCTACGCTTATTGCACCCTACATGACTTATTGCACCCACAGACTGCCGTTAACACACCATGACCCCTTGAGGTTGACATGCCCATCGAGACCGAGCTCAAGCTGCGCATCACGCCGTTGCATCTGGCGCGGTTGAGGCGGCATCCGCTGCTCAGAGCGCACCGCATCGCGTCGCCGCTGACGCGCCGGCTTCACAACATCTACTACGATACGCCCGAGCTCGACCTGCACAAGTCCGGGATGGCGCTGCGCCTGCGCCGCGCCGGACGGCAATGGCTGCAAACGCTGAAGGGCGGGGGGTCCGCGCAGGCCGGGCTGCACCGGCGCAGCGAATGGGAGATGCCGGTGAGCCGCGCCGCGCTGGATTTTTCGCAGCCGGGGGCGGCGGAGTGGGACGAATACCTGCCGCAGGCCATGCGCGGCAGATTGCAGCCGCTGTTCGTCACCGATTTTTCGC
>CAZMWC010000406.1:0-1812 GCA_964569805.1 uncultured Gallionella sp. | reverse complement strand
ACGCTGGAAGGACGCTGCCCGGAACTGTTGCGCGATTTCCTCGAAGTGCGGGGGCTGGGCGTGCTGAATATCCGCACCATGTTCGGCGAAACAGCGGTGCGGCGCAAAAAAAGCATCAAACTCATCGTCAATCTGCATCGCCCGCCGGGCGGCGATCTTTCGCAAATGGAACGCCTGCCGCTCGACGCTACGCATCAGGAAATTCTCGGTGTAATGGTCAGCACCGTGAATATCCCGGTGGTGGCGGGGCGCAACCTCGCGGTGTTGGTGGAAGCGGCGGCGCGCAACTTTGTACTGCAACAGCGCGGCATCAACAGCATGCAGGAATTTATTTCACGGCACGACCAACAGATGCTCGGTGATTAGCGTGCAACTTATCCTGATCAGCGGCTTGTCCGGCTCCGGCAAAAGCGTGGCGCTCAAGACGCTGGAAGATGCCGGTTTCTATTGTGTTGATAATTTGCCCGCCGAATTGCTGTCGAATCTGGTTGATCAACTGCTACCGGCCGGTTATCGCAACATCGCCGTGAGCGTGGACGTACGCAACGCGAACAGCGTCAGAACACTTCCCGCGCTGGTACAACAACTCATGCAGAAGAAATTGGCGGTGCATTTACTGTATCTCGATGCACAGACTGACACGCTGGTAAAACGCTTCTCCGAGACACGCCGCCTGCACCCGCTCAACGATGGAGCACTGACCCTGCCGGAATGCGTCGCCCACGAACGCGAACTGCTCGCCGAGATCAGCAACATCGGCCACCATATCGACACTACCGAGCTCAATGCCAACGCGCTGCGTGCCTGGATCAAACAGTTCATCAAGCTGGATCGCGCGCGCCTGACGCTGCTGTTCGAATCATTCGGCTTCAAACACGGCATCCCGCTGGATGCCGATCTGGTGTTCGACGTGCGCTGCCTGCCCAATCCACATTACGACGAACGACTGCGGCCGCTCACCGGGCGCGATACAGCAGTGATCGAATTCCTCGACCAGACCCCGCCCGCACAGAAGATGTACGGCGATATCCGTGATTTCATTGCCGGTTGGCTGCCCTGCTACATCGCCGACAACCGCAGTTACCTGACCGTCGCCATCGGCTGCACCGGCGGGCAGCACCGCTCGGTATATTTTGTCGAAAAACTGGCGCGGCATTTCGAATCTCAACAGCAGGTGCTAGTGCGCCACCGTGAGCTCGCATGAAGGCATCTTAGGTAGATATGTTGCAGTACCTCAAACCCGGTGACTGGCTGACGCTGCTGCTCGGCGGCATTTGCGTAGCGCTGCTCACCCTCAAACTATGGAGCGGCGACCTCGCCGACAAAGCCATCATCCGCAGCGGCGGCAAGATCTTCCGCGAAGTGCCGCTGTCGCGCGACCAGCAGATCGAAGTCCCCGGCCCGCTCGGTACCAGCATCATCACCATCGAAAAGCGCAAGGCACGCATCACTTCCGACCCCAGCCCGCGCCAATACTGCGTGCGCCAGGGCTGGCTGCAACAATCCGGCGAGATCGCCATCTGCCTGCCGAACGAAGTCAGCATCGAACTGACGGGAAGCCGGAAAAAATATGACAGCCTCAATTATTAAAACAGGAACGAGGGCTGAGGACTGAGGTGCGAGTAAAAAGCGGAGCTGCGGTTTTTCTCAGTCCTCAGTCCTCAGTCCTCGCCCCTCAATCCTTCGAAAAAATTATGCCCACTTCGACCATTAAACTAGACACCACCGCCGAAGACCACCACATCGCGCGCATGGCCGCGGTGGCGCTCGGCCTCACCGTGCTGGAGAACGCCATCCCCTCGCCGCTGCCCG
>CAZMWC010000405.1:0-1813 GCA_964569805.1 uncultured Gallionella sp. | reverse complement strand
GCCCCCGAGCCGTCGGTGCCAAGGTTGCCGCCGTACTTGGTAAAGGCATGGCGCACATCGGCGACGGTGCGCGTCTTGTTGTCAGTCAGACAGTCCACCATCACTGCCGCGCCGTTAATGCCGTAACCCTCATAACGCAGTTCCTCGTAGTTCACGCCCTCGAGCTGGCCGCTACCTCGCTTGATGGCGTTCTCCACCGTGTCCTTCGGCATATTGTTCTCGCGCGCCTTTTCGACAGCCAGACGCAGACGCGGATTACCGCTCACATCGCCGCCGCCCATGCGTGCGGCAACGCTAATCTCCTTGATCAGTCGCGTAAAAATTTTGCCTCGCTTGGCGTCCTGCTTGCCCTTGCGGTGTTGAATGTTCGCCCATTTACTATGCCCTGCCATAATTATTCTCCGAAAGAAATTCCACGCGATGGTATCATTTTCGCCAGGTTAACCCAATCTAAACCAGCCTTGGCAAGGCCGGTAAAAACGCCGTGCCACAGCCAATACTCAAATAACACAACCAAGAAAAACCCCCTTGCATCTCACGATGCAAGGGGGTCGGTTTACGTATTTATGCCGGGTGAATTTCAGAACGGAATGTCATCGTCGAAATTATCGAAGCTTCCCTTCGCAGCCGGTGCAGCCTTTGCAGAAGCCTCTGCGGCAGGTGAAGAAGCGGCCGGTTTGTTTGGCCGCGAACTCGAAACTCCGCTGCGCTCGTTTTCCATCACTTCAAAACTGCCGCCGCCGGAAGATTTGCCGCCAAGCATCTGCATACGATCTGCGACAATCTCGGTGGTGTAACGATCCTGCCCCTCCTTGTCCTGCCACTTACGGGTCTGGATCCGCCCCTCCACGTAAATTTGCGATCCTTTCTTCAGATACTCACCGACGACTTCGGCCTGCCTGCCAAAAAACGAAACACGATGCCACTCGGTGCGCTCCTGCTTTTCGCCGCTTTTATCTTTCCAGGTATCTGTGGTCGCCAGGGTAATGTTGGCTATCGCCTCACCGCTCGGCATATAACGCACCTCAGGATCCTTACCCAAATTCCCGATCAAAATCGCCTTATTCACAGATGCCATTTCACGCTCCTTGTAAAAGTTGTTCTACTTCTGTCTCATCAAACCCATGCCTATCCACCTTGAGACAGACCATATGTTCCGCTGCCACCACGATTGCCTCGCACACACCGGGAATCCTCGCAAGACGCTGCCGCAACTCGCCCGCTGCCGCATCATCCATTTCAGGCAAATGATACATCCTGGTGCTCACGGAGGCCGGCGATTGCATCCCGGCCGCAACTGCCAACCACAATAACAACAACACAAAACCAAATACAAACACGGAATTGCCGCCGACATACTGCATCAACGCACCGCCCGCTGTCGCACCAAAAAATGCACCGAGGAATTGTACGCTGCTATACACGCCCATCGCCGTTCCCCTGGCGGCCAGCGGCGCAACAATGCTGATCAGCGCGGGTAGTTTAGCTTCCAGCACGTTAAATGCGGTAAAAAATACCAGCAACGCGGTGGTTACGCCCCAAATATTGTGCGGTGCAAAAACCAGCATGGCTTGCGCAAGCGCCGCCAGCATGATTGACAGCATGAAAATCTGTTTCGTTCTGCCTTTTTTTTCCGCGATGACGATGAGCGGCAACATCAGCACGAAGGCCGCCAACATCACCGGCAGATAAATTTTCCAATGCTGCGACGCCGCCAGCCCGCCGGCCTGAAGCAGGAACGGCACCTGCATGAATACTGACATCAGTATCGCATGCACCGAAAAAATGCCGAAATTGAGGCGCAGCAAATCCC
>CAZMWC010000404.1:0-1821 GCA_964569805.1 uncultured Gallionella sp. | reverse complement strand
CGGCAATTGCATTTATACCGACACCCACCAGCATGAATGCCAAAATGAAGCTATATACGAGTTTGTTCATGTGCACCTCAATTGGCAATTAATCTCTCCCACTCCCACAAACCTGTTGCGATACCGCCTCCGCCTTCGATCTCTGCACATCCATCTTCACCATAACTCACGGCAGGTACATTTACCGTCATTCCTCCACAAGAGTAAACACGGCAAGCGCAGTTGATTTGTCGATATCGAACTGCACCTCGCAATACTCGTTGCTTTCACTGGTGGGCGTGGGGTCATCCGCGCAACTGCAACCGCCGAGCACCCCCTTGTAAAATATCCCCGCCCTCACACGAATTATATCTTCCAGCTCGGCAATGCCATTGATCACTACGGTAACCGGACTGTCGGCCACATAGTTGCCGTACGACAAACCCTGCTGTAATGGCAGTTGCGATGCGTGCTGTGCAATCTCCTGCTTGAGAACGAACTCAAACTTCGGTGTGCCCCAGGCGACAAGCGCACCATCGAAACGGAGCATGGTCATCATTCTTCGACTTCCAGTGTCGAATCACATCCGCCTCCTGCAGCGATGCGCGTGGCAAACCACTTGCCGAAACGCGCCCGCCACCTCGCGGGAAGAAAATATATGTAACGGTCTGGGCAAACCACCATGCCACACACATACCGGCGCGCCTCCTCCTGCCACAACAATGCGCGGCAGCGCCCGCGCCACTGCAACAGGAACACCAGCGCAACCGGACACGGCTTCGCCGCGCAGCACACTCCACAACCGTTGCAGCCCAGGCCATAAGCTGGCTTGTGCGGTGCAAGGACATGCAGCTCAATGGTTTGCGGTGCGTTCGACTTCATGCAACGGTGCGGGGCAGCGCCAGCGCCTGCAACACCGCCTTGAGCAATTGCCAGCAGCGTGCAACCGAGGCAATCTCCACCCTCTCGCCGGGCGCATGAGCGCCGCAAATATCGGGGCCAAACGAGATCATATCCAGCTGCGGATGGCTCGCTGCGAGCAGGCCGCATTCCAGCCCGGCGTGGATCACCTGCAACGACGCTGGCTGGCCGAACTGCACGGCATATACCAGCTGGCATAGTGCGAGCAAACCGGAAGAAGGGTTAGGTGTCCAGCCCGGATATGCGCCACCCTTCCACGCCTGCAACCCATAAGATGACGCATGTGCCGCCAGTTTGTCAGCCAGCGCATCGGCACGCGCGTCGTGCAACGAACGTACCTTGAACGTCGCTTTGAGCGTGCCCTGCTCCAGCACGAGCACGCCGAGATTGCTGGAAGTATCGGTGACACCGGGGAAATCATCGCTGACGCGCGCAACGCCATTAGGCGCAGTATCGAGAAAGGCAAGCAGGCGGTCGCGCTCCGTGTTGGTCAGCGCATTAGTTGGCAATGTGTCGAAATGCTGGCACGCGAACGCCACATTCGCATCCGCCTCGGCGAAGCGCTGCCGCCATACATCATGCCGGTGCCGCACCCACTCGTCGATGCTAGCCGCCACTGTAACGGGCAGCGCGCACAGCGCATACGCCTCACGCGGGATCGCGTTGCGCGCCGTGCCGCCCTTCATCTCGATGAGCCGCACATCGCTGTGCGCGGACAGGTCGCGCAGCGCCTCCGCCAGCAGCTTGATCGCGTTGCCGCGCCCGAGATGGATATCGATGCCGGAATGCCCGCCGCACAGACCGTACACATCGAAGCGCAGCAGTGCATGGCTTGGCGGCACCTCTTCCTCTTTGCAATCGTGCCGCACCTCCGACACGTTACCGACGAAGTCGGCCGTTTGCGGGAGGAGGTGCGATGCG
>CAZMWC010000403.1:0-1822 GCA_964569805.1 uncultured Gallionella sp. | reverse complement strand
AGATCGTCGCCCAGGTGGTGCTCGCGCGCCGTCGCCGCGCGGTGAGCAAGGTGGTGTTCATGGGCATGGGCGAACCGGCGCACAATCTCGATAACGTACTGGAGGCGATTGAAGTGCTCGGCACGCAGGGCAACATCGGGCACAAGAATCTGGTGTTATCTACGGTAGGGGATTTGCGGGTGTTTGAGCGGTTGATGGGTGCGGATTGTTCATCAGGTTCAAACCCCCTCCAACTCCCCCTTGTCAGGGGGAGAGCAGAGTTGACCCCTCCCCTGACAAGGGGAGGCTGGGAGGGGTTGGGGCGAGTGGGCGAACGAGAAATGCAATCTTCAATTCCTGCGGTCAAGCCCGCACTCGCGCTCTCGCTGCACACCACCGATGCGGCACTGCGCGCGCAGCTTCTACCCCATGCACCGCATATCGCCATCGAAGAACTAGTGGAACGCGCCGAGGCGTATGCGCGCGCCACACACCATCCGGTCCAATATCAATGGACGTTGATCGAGGATATCAACGACAGCGATGCCGAGATGGAGAGGGTAGCCCAGCTCCTCGCCGGGAAATACGCCATCATGAATTTCATCCCTTTCAACGAAGTGGACGGGCTCGGCTATCGATGCCCCTCATCCGAACGAACTGCATCCATGGTACAAACCCTTAAGCGGCATGGCATCCTCGCCAGGGTACGCGATTCGGCTGGGCAGGAGATCGAAGGTGCGTGCGGACAATTGCGCGCACGGGCAGTTAAAGTATGAGCCCACTCAATGCAGAACACATATCACCACATATGAAAAAATTCGCGCCGACCAAACCCGAGATTGCGCTGCTGAAGCCGTTTGTCGGTCTCACGCTGGAACATATCCATGTACCGACCAACAGGGAAGAGTTTGCGTCCGCCACCACCAAAATAAAGGCTGCGGGCATCGTTGGTTTCGATACCGAATCCAAACCGACGTTTGTCACCGGCGATGTCAGCGAAGGGCCACACGTGGTGCAGTTTGCGCTGCACGACAAGGCCTATCTGTTCCAACTGCATCGCGCTGATGGGCTGCCATTCCTGCTCGAATTGCTGCAATCCGAACAAGTCATCAAGGTTGGCTTTGGCCTTAAGTCGGATGGCAGACATATCTACACAAAACTGGGTGTGCATTTCAACGCGGTGGTGGATCTCAATACAGTGTTCAGTATGGAGGGCTATCACAAAGAGATGGGGGTTCGGGCGGCGGTAGGATTGATTTTGAAGCAGCGCTTTGCCAAGGCCAGGCATGTAACCACCTCCAATTGGTCGCAGTCCCAACTCACCCCGCAGCAATTGCTCTACGCGGCAAATGATGCCTACGCGGCACTGAAAGTTCTGGAGGCTATGAACCTGCCTCGCGAAGATTTACCCATCATGGGTTTGCCCCCGGAAACATCAGGGGCGGAGCCTGATTAGGCCGCGCAGGATGGGTGGAGCGCAGCGATACCCATCGCCAATATGTAGAAAATTGATGGGTATCGCTGCGCTCCACCCATCCTACCTTTGACCCTGATCAGCCTTTCTCGAACCGCATCACCCCACCCTTGCAATCCACCTTGATGGTGTCCTTGGCGGCGAAGTGTCCTTCGAGGATGTGCTTGGCCAGCGGGTTCTCCAGTTGCGCCTGAATCGCGCGCTTCAGCGGTCTTGCACCGTACACCGGGTCGAAACCGGCGGTGGCGATCTCGGACAGAGCGGCCTCGCTGATGTCCAACTTCATCTCCATCGCGGCGAGACGTTTCTCCAGATACTGCAACTGGATGCGCGCGATGGATTTGATGTTCTTCTCGTCCAGCGCGTGGA
>CAZMWC010000402.1:0-1826 GCA_964569805.1 uncultured Gallionella sp. | reverse complement strand
ATATCGGCACCGGCAGCCTTGGCCTCTTCAGCCTTGGCACCTTGCGCGAATACTGCCACGCGCACCGTCTTGCCGGTTCCCTTGGGCAACACTACCGATCCGCGTACCAATTGGTCTGATTTGCGCGCATCAATGCCCAGATTTACAGCAACGTCGATGGACTCGTCAAACTTGGCCAAAGCAGTTTCCTTGACCAGGTTAAGCGCATCGCTCAACGGATATAGCTTGCTGCGATCAATCTTGGCTACTATTGCTTTATAACGTTTGGACATGTTATACGCCCTCCACGGTGATGCCCATGCTGCGCGCGCTACCGGCAATGGTGCGCACTGCGGCATCCATATCGGCGGCGGTCAGATCCGGCATCTTGGTTGTTGCGATTTCCTCCGCTTGCTTGCGGGTCAATTTGCCCACCTTGGTGGTGTGCGGTGTCGGACTACCCTTTTGTATGCCTGCCGCCTTCTTGATCAGAATGGTTGCGGGCGGGGTCTTCATGATGAAGGTGAAACTCTTGTCCGCAAAAGCGGTGATCACTACAGGAATCGGCAAACCAGGTTCAACGCCTTGTGTTTGCGCATTGAACGCCTTGCAGAATTCCATGATATTCAAACCACGTTGACCCAATGCCGGGCCGATTGGTGGGCTTGGATTTGCCTTGCCTGCGGGCACTTGCAGCTTGATATAGCCGATGACTTTCTTTGCCATGATGCACTCCTAATCAAACGGGTATTAACGAAACATTTCAGGTATCTCTAACAGTTCAGAGTCGCCCTTGTCTCTCCCCAACATGAGAAATGGGAAACGGGAAACTGCGCCTGCACATTTCGCAGAGCCGCGTTCCCCATCTGCATTTCTCGCTCTTCAGCCTTTTTCTACTTGGCTGAAATCCAGCTCCACGGGTGTCGAACGACCAAAAATAGTCACCGCCACACGTATTTTGTTCTTGTCGTAATTGACGTGCTCAACCATGCCATTGAAATCTGTGAACGGGCCATCTTTGACACGCACCGCCTCACCCACTTCGAACAGCACTTTCGGCCTGGGTTTTTCAACCCCTGCCTGCATTTGCTGCATGATGTTCTGTACTTCTTTTTCACTGATTGGCGTAGGCTTCATCGCAGAACCACCGAGAAACCCCGTCACTTTTGGAATATTTTTCACCAAATGCCAGCTTTCGTCAGTCATTTCCATTTCGACCAACACATAACCCGGGAAAAACTTTCGTTCCGTGATGCTCTTTTGCCCGGATTTCAGCTCGACAACCTCCTCGACCGGAACCAGAATCTGGCCGAACTTATCCTGCATGCCTTCACGCTGAATACGCTCAATCAACGCCCGCTGCACACTTTTCTCAAACTGCGAGTACGTGTGAACAACATACCAACTTTTGGCCATCACTCACCCCGTCCCATCAGTTTATTTACCACTACCATCAAACTGGCATCTACTGCCCACAGAAACAAGGCCATGGTAATTGCAAACAAGATCACCACGCCCGTGGTTTGCAGCGTTTCCTTGCGCGTCGGCCAAACCACACGTTTTGCTTCGGCGACAGAATCCTTGCCGAAAATAAAAAAACGTTTACCCGGCTCACTGGTCCACGCTACCCCCGTAGCCAGCAGCAGCCCGATCAGCACCGAAGCCAGCTTCAGTACCGCTGGGCTATCATGCAGATAATAGAATCCGGCGACGCCCGCCACTACCAGCAGGAAGGCCACGAGCAACTTAATTTTGTCCGCCATGGCGATTATTCCAATCAACTTTTACTTACTTTTTGGCAGGCCAGGAGGGTCTCGAACCCCCAACCCTCGGTTTTGGAGACCGAT
>CAZMWC010000401.1:0-1831 GCA_964569805.1 uncultured Gallionella sp. | reverse complement strand
TCACGTGCAGCGCGTCATCCCGCTGGTGCGACAAGTTTTGCGCGAAGCCGATGTGTCGCTCGATCAGATCAGCGCCATCGCCTATACGCAAGGCCCGGGGTTGGGAGGCGCGCTGCTGGTCGGTGCCAGCGTCGCCAACGCGCTGGCCTATGCGCTCGATATTCCCACCATCGGCATCCATCACCTGGAAGGCCACCTGCTCTCCCCGTTGTTGTCCGACCCGGCACCGGAGTTTCCATTCGTGGCGCTATTGGTATCCGGCGGGCACACACAACTGATGCGCGTGGATGGCGTGGGTCACTACACCTTGCTAGGAGAAACACTGGACGATGCCGCCGGAGAAGCCTTCGACAAGAGCGCAAAGCTGCTGGGACTGGGCTATCCGGGCGGCCCCGCGCTGGCGAGGCTCGCCGCCTCGGGTCGTCCCGGACAATACAAGTTGCCGCGCCCGATGCTGCACAGCGGCGATCTGGAATTCAGCTTCAGCGGGTTGAAGACGGCGGTGTTGACGCTGGTGAAACAAAGCGACGACGATGACCAAACACGTGCCGACATCGCCTGCGCCGTGCAGGAAGCCATCATCGACGTGCTGGCGCACAAGGCGCGCGCTGCGTTGGCGCAGACCGGATTAAATCAATTGGTGGTCGCAGGCGGCGTGGGCGCGAATCAGATATTGCGCGAACGCCTGAACAAAGACATCGGCAATCGCGGCGGCAAAGTGTTTTATCCTGACCTGCAATTCTGCACCGACAACGGCGCGATGATCGCCTTCGCCGGCGCATTAAGACTGGCGCAACAACAAGGCAAAAAGGATTATCGCTTCAACGTCAAACCGCGCTGGAACCTGGCAGAAATTTAAAATATTCCTCCCTCTTCAAGGGGAGGGACGATTGCTTCCTCTCTCGCTTGCGGGAGAGGATTGAGGAGAGGGTTTCACACCATCTAGCCAACTTTCGACTGCCCGATCTTGGCTTCCGTCCCCGCCAGCAAATTCTGAATATTTTTCTTGTGCCGCCAGATCAGCAGCAACGACATGATGCCCGCTGCCAGCACCCACTCGCGCGGCAAACCCAACACCATCGCATAAATCGGCGCGCCAGTAGCTGCCGTCAAAGCCGCCAGCGACGACCAGCGGAACGCCAGCGCCATCAGCAGCCAGGTCGCCAATGCTGCCAGCCCCAGCCAGCCGCTCAATGCCAGCAACACGCCCAACGCCGTCGCCACGCCCTTGCCGCCCTTGAAGCGCAGGAACACCGGGAACACATGGCCGAGGAACACTGCCAGTGCCACCAGCGCCACCAGCACCGGATAATTTTCATCCTGCGGAGCGAACCACCGCGCCAGCGCGACCGCCAGCCAACCCTTCGCCGCATCGCCCAACAGCGTCAATACCGCCGCCGCCTTCTTGCCGCTGCGCAGCACATTGGTCGCGCCGGGATTGCCGGAACCATAAGTGCGCGGATCGGCCAGACCGAACGCCTTGCTCATCAACATCGCGAAAGAAACCGAGCCCAGCAGGTAGGCGGCGATCACAAAAACTATGGTCAACATCGGGAATGCCTTAAAATGAAACAGGCGCGGATTTTACGCGAATCGCCGTTCGGCCACCAAACTACGGAAACACATGGACATCATCTTTCTGCGCGAACTCAAGATCGAAACCATCATCGGCGTGTATGAATGGGAAAAGCGCGTGCCGCAGACCCTGCAATTCGACCTCGACATCGCCCTGCCCGACAGCCGCGCCTGCCAGACCGACGACATCAAGGACGCGCTCAACTACGCCGACATCGTGCGCCGCATCCAGAGCGAACTCGCCAGCCGCCACTTC
>CAZMWC010000400.1:0-1832 GCA_964569805.1 uncultured Gallionella sp. | reverse complement strand
CGATGAAGCAGGAACTGGAATGGGTGCGCCAGAACCCCAAGGCGCGCCAGGCCAAATCCAAGGCGCGCCTGAACCGTTTCGAAGAACTCAATTCGCAGGAATACCAGAAGCGCAACGAGACGCAGGAGATCTTCATCCCGGTCGGCGAGCGGCTCGGCAACGAAGTCATCGAGTTCAACAATGTTTCCAAGGCCTACGGCGACCGCCTGCTGATCGACAACTTCAGCTTCAAGGTGCCGCCCGGCGCGATCGTCGGCATCATCGGCCCGAACGGCGCGGGCAAATCCACGCTGTTCAAGTTGATCACCGGCAAGGAGCAGCCCGATTCCGGCGAAGTGAAGATCGGCACCACCGTCAAGATCGCGCATGTCGACCAGGCGCGCGATTCGCTGGATAACGACAAGACCGTGTTCGATGCGATCTCCGGCGGCAACGAGATCCTGACCGTGGGCAAATACGAAACCCCGGCGCGCGCCTACATCGGCCGCTTCAACTTCAAGGGCGCGGACCAGGGCAAGATCGTCGGCCAACTCTCCGGCGGTGAACGCGGCCGCCTGCACCTGGCGCAGACCCTCATCTCCGGCGGGAATGTGTTATTGCTCGACGAACCCTCCAACGACCTCGACGTGGAAACCCTGCGCGCGCTCGAAGATGCACTGCTCGAATTCGCCGGCTGCGTCGCCGTCATCTCCCACGATCGCTGGTTCCTCGACCGCATCGCCACCCACATCTTGGCGTGCGAGGGCGATTCCAAGTGGTCGTTTTTTGATGGCAACTATCAGGAATATGAGGCGGAAAAGAGGAAGCGTTTGGGTGAGGAGGGTGCGAAGCCTAAGCGGATTCGGTATAAGCCGATTAGTAGATAGCCCGTCATTCCGGCGAAGGCCGGAATCCAGTACACCCCTCTCACGCTTGCGGGGGAGGGGTTGGGGGAGAGGGTATAGTCAGACCATTGTCTTGCTATATCACTCGGTGATATAGTGAGGCCGCTCTTGAAAGGAAGCCGGTGTCCGTATTCAAAACCAGACTGTTTCAGGGTTGGCAGAAAAAAGAGGACATTCCTGAGGAGTCGCTTTGCGCTGCTGTTGCTGAAATGTCCAGAGGCTTGATAGACGCGAATCTGGGTGGCGGTTTGGTCAAGAAGCGCGTGGCTCGTCCGGGCGCAGGCAAGAGTTCGGGTTTCAGGACATTGCTGGCGACCAACAAGAATGACAAATGGTTTTTCGTGTACGGCTTTGCGAAAAACGAGCGCGACAACATCGAGAACCGGGAAGTGCTGGCGTTGAAACGATTGGCCGCCGAACTGCTGGGTATGGATGCGAACGCGATCAGCCAACTGCTTGCAGATAAAGAACTGAAGGAGATTTGCAAAGATGAAAAGTAAAATTCTTGACGCGGTGCATCAGACCGCCACCGGCTTGCACAAATCCGGCGCGATCACTGACGTGACAATGCGCGAATTTGACAAACTCTGCCTGCAACCCGTGCATGTCTTGAAACCGGCGCAGATTAAAGGATTGCGTGAAAAGGCCAAGATCAGCCAGGCTGTATTTGCAGCGTATCTGAACACCAGCGTATCAACTGTTCAGAAATGGGAGATCGGTGAAAAAAAACCAAGCGGCATCGCGCTCAAGCTGCTGAACATTGTGGAGCGTAATGGGCTGGATGTATTGGTATGAGGGGAGAGAGAAATCGTGGTCTGTCCCCGATTGACACATTCCTGCTTATAAGGAATATATGCGAAAGGCGCGAGCTGCCCAGGAAGCGGTAATGCAAAATTGACCTTCCCCCGGTTTTTCGTCTTCCAAGAAGTGAACTTCATGCTACCAGTT
>CAZMWC010000399.1:0-1841 GCA_964569805.1 uncultured Gallionella sp. | reverse complement strand
GCCGCAGGGTTGCTCGGGGTATGCGAGATACAGGCTTTCGAGGCGCAGGCCGCGATCCTGTTGCAGGAAGCGGCGCAGCGCCACGGGCAGGCTGCGCCGCTGGAGAATGGCTACCGGATCGATGAAAGCGGTGCGCTGGATTTTTCGCCGTTGCTCGCGGAGCTGGCCGATTGCCGTAATAAAGAGTGCGGCGCAGCGCTATTTCATGCCACGCTTGCCGCCGGTCTGTCCGAGTGGGTGGAGCGTGCCGCCCGCCAACACAACATCGCCGCTGTCGCGCTGGGCGGCGGCTGTTTCCACAACGACATCCTGCTGCGCACGCTCTCTGACAGGCTTGCCGCGCAAGGGTTGCGGGTGTTGACCGGGCGGCAGATGCAGCCTAATGACAGTGCAGTTTCTTTAGGGCAGGCGTGGATCGCGCTGCAATTGACCCGGAGGCTCTCCGCGCTACGCGACAAGCTCAATCACCCGTTGTCCCACAATGGACAAAACTAATTTGCGTTTGCCCTGTCTGACACGCAGTTAAATCCGCCAAGCCGGTTAATAAACAGCAGGAGTAAGCCACATGAATATCTCGCCCCTCTCTGTCGCGTTGATGAAATCGCAGGTGTTTAGCTCATTGACAAGTTCGGCTCCAGACTCCAGGAAGAGTGATTCTTTCTCGGATATGTTCTCGCTGCTGGCCGCAAAAGGTGTCCAGCCCGCGCAGTTGACCGCGCATCCGCTTCTTCCTGTCGCCCAAAGCGGCAATATCACCCCGGCCAGCGGTATTCAAGGTGCAGCCCCCGTTGGCCGCAACATGGCGCTGGCCGACCCGGAATCAGCCTACAAGATGATGACGGCCATCAACAATAAAGAGGTTTACTACAAAGCCCAGTTCTCGGAACTGAGCCAGTTGCAATCCCACGTTTCCCGGATGCAGGATGCGGGTCAGAAGCTGGGCGGCATCGCGTTATCCACCGGCAATGACGACATAAAATCCCAACTGAATGACTTCGTGGGGCAGTACAACAACTGGATTTTGCGGTTTGGCACCGACTTGCGCAAAGACGGATTGCTGGCCGACACCCAGGCAGCGCAGATTTCTCAATACGAATTGGAGCAGAGCGTCAAAAACCGTTTCTTTGGCATCAACCATGGTGTGCATGGCTTGAGCGATCTTGGCATCACGATTGACCCCCATACCCGGCTGGCCTCTCTGGACAGCGCCAAACTCGACGCGCTGCTGGCGACCAACCAGCCGGGCGTTGTAAATGCGGTGCAGGAGTTCAGCGCAAATTTTGCCGCGTCGGCCGGTTTGCTCAATTCGGACAACAACTTTATCCCAAGGCAGCTCGACAATCTGAATCGCGCCATTCATTACATCGCCGATAACAAGGACTCGTTGCGGAAAGAGTTCGGCACCGGCGATGCGGCCAAGCCCACGGGGAATGTTGCTCAGGCGCTGGCCGCGTATAACCAGATGCATGGCTCTTAAAGCCTGTTTCAGCAGGTTCTTCAAAGCAGAAGGGAGTTACGCTCAATTAATTTGATTGTTGATGGACAATTTGAGCCTGACCACCTTTGATAGCATAATCCCATAAACCGTAGTTGGTGATGAATGTTGTATTCATCCGGCGCGTTGCGCCGCTTTTGTAGGTGCGAATTCATTCGCACATAACCGCTTGTTCGTGCGAATGAATTCGCACCTATTTACCCCTCAACTGCGTTCTTTGGGTTAATAGCTTTTTTTGGATCAACCAAGGAATCTGATATGTGCCTCGCGATTCCCGCCTGCGTCGAACAGCTCATTGCCGGAGATAGCGCCATCGTCAATCTCGGCGGGGTGCGCAAGGAAATAT
>CAZMWC010000398.1:0-1852 GCA_964569805.1 uncultured Gallionella sp. | reverse complement strand
GCCCAGCACCCAGGCCAACGCGCCCTTGTGTTTGAAACCATTCAAATCCTGTTCGGCTTCGCCTGCCGCGCCGACCACCCAGATGTCGCGCTCCTGCAATTCGCGCAAGGTGCGCGCGAGGTTGGTGACGGTGATGTAGGGCACGGTCTCGGCCGCGCCGCAGGCGACTTTTTCCACGGTGGCGGTGATGCCGACGGCGCGGTCTTTCGGCGCGATCACCGCATGCACGCCGAAGGCATCGGCGCTGCGCAGGCACGCCCCCAGATTGTGCGGGTCCTGCACGCCGTCCAGCACCAGCAGCAACGGCGGCTCGTTGAGGGTATCCAGCACATCCTCCAGATGTTGTATCCGCTGCGCCGCATCCACCCGCGCCGCTACCCCCTGATGGCGCGCATTGCCCGCCATGCCGTCCAGTCGCGCCGCTTCTATCGGGATGATGCGCACGCCACTGGCTTCGGCGAGTTTGATCAGATCGCGCATACGCGGATCCTGGCGCTGCGCTTGCAAATAGACTTCCAGCACGCCGTCGGGGTTCTGGCGGATGCGCGAAGTGACGGCGTGGAAGCCGTAGATCAAACGTAGATCAGCCATGGTGTTTCTTTTTCTTGGCACCGCCTTTGGCAGATTTGCTCGCCGCTGGCTGATGACCAGACGCTGATTTATTGCCCGCTGTTGGTTTTTTGCCCGTGGTACGTCCTTCTCCGGCGGTATCGATCAATTCATGCAGCACGAAATCGATCTTGGTGCTTTCCATATCCACCTTGACTACACGCACTTGCACACGATCACCTAACCGATAGCGTTGCCCGGTGCGCTCACCGAGCAATTGATGCTTGGTGGCATCGAATTGGAAGTAGTCCTTGCCCAGTTCGGAGATGTGTACTAATCCTTCGACGTACAAATCGTCCAGCGACACGAACATGCCAAAACCGGTGACGGATGAAACTGTGCCAGTGAACACGCTACCGAGGTGGTCGCGCATGTAGAAACATTTCAGCCAGGCTTCAACATCGCGTGTCGCATCGTCGGCACGGCGCTCGGTCATCGAGCAATGCACACCCAATTCGGCCCATTTCTGCGCCGGTTTGTACTGTTTGCCATGCAGTACCGCTTTGATGGCACGATGCACCAGTAAATCGGGGTAGCGGCGGATCGGCGAGGTGAAGTGGGTATAAGCCTCATAGCCCAGCCCGAAGTGGCCGATGTTCTCCGGTTCATACTTGGCCTGGCGCAGTGAACGCAGCATCACGGTCTGCAGCAGTCCGGCATCGGGGCGGCCTTTGATACGTTTGAGCAGCTTGGAATAATCGGCCGCCTGCGGATCGTCTTCACCGGTCAGTTGCAAACCGAATTCCCTCATGAATTCGCGCAACGCTTCCAGCTTCTCCGGTGTCGGCCCCTGATGGATGCGATACAGCACGGTGTGCTTATATTCGTGCAAATAGCCTGCCGCACACACGTTCGCCGCCAACATGCATTCTTCGATTAACTTGTGCGCGTCGTTACGCACTACCGGCACGATGCGCTCGATTTTGCCGTCGTCGGTAAAAATCATCTGCGTCTCGACGGTTTCGAAATCGATCGCACCACGCTTCTCGCGCGCCTTTAACAGCTTCTGGAACAATTCGTAGAGATGTTGCAGATGCGGCACTATAGCCGTGTTGCTCTTCGCCAGTTTGCCGTCCGGCTCGGCCAGCATTGCGGCGACCTGCGTGTAAGTCAGGCGCGCCTTCGAATGCATCACCGAAGGGTAAAACCGATACTTGCCGATTTCGCCGCTGTTGCTGACGTGCATATCGCACACCATGCATAGGCGATCCACCTGCGGATTCAGCGAGCACAGGCCGTTGGA
>CAZMWC010000397.1:0-1852 GCA_964569805.1 uncultured Gallionella sp. | reverse complement strand
CATTTCTATTTCATGGAAATGAATACCCGCATACAGGTTGAACACACCGTAACGGAAACCATCACCGGCATCGACATCGTGCAGGAGCAGATACGCATCGCCGATGGCCTTGAACTGCAATACAAGCAGGAAGATGTTAAATTTCGCGGCTATGCCATGGAGTTCCGCATCAATGCGGAAGACCCCAAAAATGGCTTTCTGCCGAGCTTCGGCAAGATCACCCGCTACTATGCCCCGGGCGGCCCCGGGGTACGCATCGATGCCGCCATGTATAGCGGCTATGAGATTCCGCCGTATTTCGATTCCATGTGCGCCAAGCTCACTGTTTGGGCTCTCACTTGGGAAGGTGTTATCGAACGCGGTCGCCGGGCGTTGAGCGACATGGTGATCTACGGTGTCAAAACAACCATGCCGTATTATCAGGAAATCCTGAAACATCCCGATTTCAGAAATGCGGACTTTAACACTGGCTTTGTGGAATCCCACCCGGAGCTAATCAATTACGTTACCAAAGTCCCACCGGAAATCAGAGCCGCAGCCATCTCTGCCGCCATAGCGGCGCACGAAGGCATATAACATGAAGCTCGCGCAGCGATTCGTTTGCCCCCTCGCCCGCTTGCGGGAGAGGGTTGGGGCGAGGGAAACGGGCATGGCGGAATTCATCATCATGGGCGGCATTTTTGCCATGCCCGTTAATTTCAACCTGACATAGATAAGTTAACAACATGGCAAAAACCCTTATTTCCGAATTGGTTCTGCGCGACGGACATCAATCCATGATCGCTACACGCATGCGCACCGACGACATGCTGCCCATCTGCCACAAACTGGACAGCATCGGTTTTTGGTCGTTGGAAGCATGGGGCGGCGCAACCTTCGATTCCTGCGTGCGCTTTCTGAAAGAAGATCCGTGGGAACGCCTCAAAAAACTGCGCAGAGCATTGCCGAACAGCCGCATCCAGATGCTGCTGCGCGGCCAGAATTTGCTCGGCTACCGCCATTATTCGGATGATGTGGTGCGCGCATTCGTGGGCAAATCCGCAGACAACGGCATAGACGTATTCCGCGTCTTTGATGCGATGAACGATCTGCGCAATTTGCGCGTCTCAATCGACGCGGTAAAAAAATCCGGCAAACATGCTGAAGGCTGCATCAGCTACACCACCAGCCCGGTGCATGGTATTCCCCAGTTCGTCGAACTGGCCAAAGAGCTGGAAGCCATGGGCTGCGACACCATTTGCATCAAAGACATGGCCGGCTTGCTCACACCTTATGCAACCACCGATCTGGTCACAGCGGTGCGCGCAGCCGTCAGCCTGCCGATACATTTGCACAGCCACTCCACCTCCGGCCTGTCTTCCATGTGTTTTCTCAAGGCGGTAGAAGCGGGTGCCACCATACTGGACACCTGCAACTCTTCATTCGGCGAAGGTGCCAGCCATTCCTCGACCGAGAGCATCGTCGCCGCCCTGCAAGGCACACCCTATGACACCGGCCTCGATCTGGCCGCAATACAGGAAATCACCGCCTATTTCTACGAAGTGCGCCAGAAATACTGGCAGTTCGAGAGCGCCTACACCGGTGTGGATACGCGTGTGCTGGTCAACCATGTGCCGGGCGGCATGATTTCCAACCTATCCAACCAGCTCAAGGAATCGGGCGCGCTCAACCGCATGAACGAAGTGCTGGCTGAAATCCCACGGGTGCGCGAAGACTTGGGCTACCCGCCGCTGGTTACGCCAACCTCACAAATCGTCGGCACACAAGCGGTCCTGAACGTATTGACTGGCGGGCGCTACAAATCGGTCACCAATGAAGTCAAAAACTACCTGCTCGGCCACTACGGCAAGGC
>CAZMWC010000396.1:710-1867 GCA_964569805.1 uncultured Gallionella sp. | reverse complement strand
TCAGTTGGACGGGGTGGAGTGTGCGGTTATGGGGGTGCAGGGCAAGGCGCAACGACGCGGAATGGTCGTTCCATTCCAAGGAGTTGCAACGCCGCCATGCGCCGCCAGAACCGTACAATCCGCCCCGTAGCGCACTCACCCGATCGGTGAAACGATAAAACAGCACAAAATCCATTTTATTCATCGCTCTATGTGCCCTTATAAGCGGTCAACTGAGGTTTCTAGGTTCATGGCAAAACCGATTGATTATTTTTGCGAAGCTAGTCTTTTTTCTGATTGGTTTTATGCCGGCTGGATACAGCCGCAAAAAGGATGGCAACGTCTTGTTTGGACAGATGCGGATAACGGTCACTCAATGTTTGCCGAGCAGATATCACCATGATTACGCCGCCCCAGCTCTGCCCCTTATCAAAGAACGGAGCCGTTATTGTGCACGCATCATCGAAAATTCCGCGCACACCATGCTGCTCTCGCCTTTCCTCCATATTGCCCCCGATCTGGTGCGTTTTAAAATTTACCCGCATGATGCGGACGAACCACCTTTGCTGATTCTACACGCTTGCTCGTGGCACAGAATCATCGAGGCGCGCAGTCAGGCGGTACATAACCATCTCACCTTTCCCCTTGACGTAAATTGTGGCAGGCGGCTCAAAAGCATAGTTATGCCGGATCCGGTTATAGGTTGTTTTGTCGACCTGGATCATATCCTGTACCGCTTCATCGGTCAGGCGGCTGGCAATGTTCACCGTATCACCCCACAGATCATAGATGAAACGTTTGGTGCCAATTACCCCGGCAACTACCGGGCCGGTAGCGATACCGGTGTGGATACCCAATTTAAATCTGGATAACTCGGTATGGTTTGCTACAAATTCGCGCATTTCAAGAGCCATGTCTGCAATATCGCAAGTGTAGTCGAGCCGTCCACGGCTCAAGCCGCCTACCACCATATAGGCATCGCCGATGGTCTTGATTTTTTCTACTCCGTATTTTTCGCAGAGTTCGTCAAAGCTCGAAAAAATGGTGTTCAGCAACGATACCATTTGTTCGGGTGAGAGCGAATCTGTCAGCTGGGTAAAATTCACCAGGTCAGCGAACATGACCGTCACATCGGCATGGCCATCCGCAATCAATCCCTGATGATCTTTCAGGCGTTG
>CAZMWC010000396.1:0-700 GCA_964569805.1 uncultured Gallionella sp. | reverse complement strand
CACCCGTTCCGATTTCTTCTGTTCCTCTGCCAGTAACTGGTGCTGCTGATCAAGCTGCATCTTGATCTTATCCATCTCCACAACGAAATGGCGCACCAGAAAATAGATGATGGACGACATTGCGGCAAAGTTGAGCGCGAAAAAGAAACCGATGGTTTTCATCGGCACACCGTCATTCCCACCCGAACCAAGGTAATAGTCGAAAAATCCGGATACTATGGTCATCACTATATAAGCGATGAACCAGGGAACGGAATCGCGCCAGCCGGAAACCACCAGCGCACCTATCGGTGCGAGCAACGCCCAGAGCATCACACCGCTGGATGTCACGGAGCTGCCAATGCTCCATTGCATGACAAACGGGACGAACAGGAATAGGCTTAACTGCGCAAAACGAAATGTCTCGAAGCTCTTGGTCTTGAAATAATGTATCAGCGAGGCAACCGAAATTAACTGGTAACCCAAAGGGATATTCGCCGAAAAATGCAAGCCCATAACCCAATAGATAGCCAGCCACAGCACCACTGCCAAATTCATGAAGGCGCAGGCGAAAATCAACAAATCCCTGCGCAATTTATCTTCTTGCGCATCCATGATCACGGCGGCAGTTTTGGGAGAGTTAGTCATTACTTATGATTTTTTCGACGGGCACCATCAGAGGCCGCACTATGCGGGCGCAACCAAGCATACGCCGCCATCA
>CAZMWC010000395.1:0-1867 GCA_964569805.1 uncultured Gallionella sp. | reverse complement strand
ATCATCCTGCTTTGCAAAGCTGCCATTCTCGGCATCGTCGAGGGGTTGACCGAATTTCTGCCGATCTCCTCCACCGGGCATCTGATTCTGGCGGGTGATCTGCTCGACTTCAACGACGAACGCGGCAAGGTGTTCGAGATCGTGATTCAGTTCGCCGCAATTCTGGCGGTGTGCTGGGAATACCGCGCCAAGTTGGCTTCCGTGACCACCGGCTTGATGCAGAAGCAGGAGGCGGCGCAACGCTTCACACTCAATCTGTTCATCGCATTTCTACCGCTGGCGATACTCGGCCTACTATTCGGCAAGGCGATCAAGGCGAATTTGTTTGCGCCGGTTCCGGTAGCGCTGGCTTTTATCATCGGCGGCATTTTCATTTTGTGGGCGGAAAAGCGCGATCACAGGATCACCGTCGAATCGGTGGACGACATGCAATGGCGTGACGCGCTGAAGATGGGATTTGCGCAAGCCATGGCGCTGATCCCCGGCACATCGCGCTCCGGGGCGACGATTATCGGCGGGCTGTTTTTCGGCTTATCGCGCAAGGCGGCTACCGAGTTCTCATTTTTCCTCGCCGTGCCGACGCTGACCGCCGCCTCGATATATGAGCTGGTGAAATATCGCGACCAGTTCCGCGCGGATGACTGGGGGATTTTTATCGTTGGCTCGATCACTTCGTTCATCAGCGCCTTCCTGTGCGTGCGCTGGCTGCTGCGCTACATCAGCCATCACGACTTCACCGTGTTCGCCTGGTATCGCATCGTTTTCGGTCTAGTGGTGCTGGGAACTGCGTACAGCGGCGTGGTGAACTGGTCGGCGGTTTAGGGTAGGGGCGATTCACGAATCGCCCGCACATTCCACACTATTCAGCACGGGCAATTCGTGAATTGCCCCTACAAACTGGATGAAAATCACGTCGCGCGACAATTTGTCACACCTCCTGCATTTACTGGTTTTCAGGCTGACACGCGCAAAAAAATCTGCACGGTGTCATAATTGCGAAACACAATCACTCACACGGAGGCTGACAACATGGCAAGAATGGTGCAATGCGTAAAACTGGGGCGCGAGGCGGAAGGCTTGGATCGTTTGACTTACCCCGGCCCGTTGGGTCAGCGAATTTTCGAAAATGTTTCCAAGGAAGCGTGGCAGGGCTGGGTCAGATTCCAGACCATGCTGGTGAATGAAAATCGCCTTAACCTCTCCGATGCCTCGGCGCGCAAATATCTTGCCGAGCAAATGGAGCAATATTTCTTCGGCGAAGGAACGCAAATGCCGGAAGGCTATGTGCCCCCCAAGCATTAACGTATAGCGCTTTGGCAAAAAAATTCGCCCCGCAACAGTTTCTGAACCGCGAGCTCGGGCAACTCGAGTTCAATCGGCGCGTGTTGGCGCAGGCCGAAGACACTTCCGTTCCATTGCTGGAACGATTGAAATATTTGTGTATCGTCAGCAGCAACCTCGATGAATTCTTCGAGATACGTGTGGCGGGTCTGAAGGAACAAATCAAACTGGGCGGCATCGCTACCGGAGCGGATGGCATGACCGCCAGGCAAACGCTCAAGCTGGTGTGCGAACAGGCGCACCAGATGATCGCGCGGCAATACCAGTTGTTCGATACCGACATCATCCCCGCGCTCGCCGGGCAGGGTATTCAGTTTTTACGCCGCCCCGATTGGAACGCCGCGCAGCAGGCATGGGTCAGGGATTTTTTCTTCCGCGAAGTGATGCCGGTGCTGACTCCGATCGGGCTTGACCCGGCGCACCCTTTTCCGCGTGTACTCAACAAGAGCCTGAATTTTGCCGTGGAGCTGCAAGGCAAGGATGCGTTCGGGCGCAATTCGGCACGCGCCATCGTGCAGGCGCCGCG
>CAZMWC010000394.1:0-1874 GCA_964569805.1 uncultured Gallionella sp. | reverse complement strand
GAGACTCAGAAATACATTGCCGAAGGGATGCCACAAATCAAGGTGCGCTCAATGGCGCTGAGGTATGGGCACAATGTTGATACTCATATCCATGACGAGTACACAGCATCCTACCAGGAGCAGATACTCGAAGAAGAAGCCGAACTATTTCCGGCGGCGATGCTTGGAGAGTTGCCGCCGCTCCACTTCATCGCGCGTCTGTCGGGCGGTCGGACGCTCAAGGGGCGCATTCCAATTTTGTTGACCGGCGAATAATGGCCAAGAACTCTGATTCTGGCTGGAGTACCTTTCTCGCCATCTCGGCATTCATCCTGATCGTGGCAACGTGGGTGTTTATCCAGCCCGCTGTGATTCGGAGTGCATGGATGGAAGAACGCGCGCAGGTATATGCCATTGCCGGAAATGGCGAGAGCGCTGTTTATGGCCGGATAACTGATGATCTGCAAAAGTCACTTGCCGGAGTCTTTCAGGGCTACATTCGTGAAGCGCAAGCGATGGGGCAGGGGCCGCTTGGGAATGCAGAGTTCAGCCGCTGGACACAGGATCGGATCATGGCCACTTGGCTGTGGCTTGGGCTGATCGCCTACCGGCTGCAAGTGCTGATGGGCTGGCTACTGCCGGGAATACCCCTCATGATGGCAACCTATCTGGATGGGCACTATGTTCGGGAAATCCGGAAATACTCCTTCGTCGCCCAAAGCCCGATACGGCACAAGCTCGGCGTTCGGGTAATGTGGATCGTGCTGGCGGGACTCGCCGGATGGATCATCGTTCCAGTGCCAATGCCATCGCTGCTGACACCAACACTGATAGTCCTGATCTCGTGTTCGTTGTGGTTGTGGGTTAGCAATTTGCAGAAGCGGTTGTAATCCACTGCCGGAAATTATTTTGAATGGCCGCCTCATTGCGCAGCAGGCGTTCACATCGAGGTGGTGCAAATAGTGGCAAGCTACCCCGAGCGGTCGCCGAGCCAATGCACTTCGAATAGCACTGCTCGGCCATGTTACTCCGCTATATCACTACAGAAGTATTGGTTTCGCATAGGCATCGGGTAGTCACGCCACTTAATTTCCCAAAACGAGAACTTGCGCTCCGTGATTATTGGCTGTATATTGTTCCCAATACGGGAATTTACTATTATGAAGCTACTTGGAAGAAATCGACTTGGGGTGCTTTACGGCCTTGATGACCAAACGGATGCTTGGATGCGCAACTGGGTGTCAGAGCTAACTCATGCCAATTGGAACGTGGCAAGAGATGTATGCCGACAATTCCCAAAAGCAAAAAATGTTGCAAACGACATATTCCAATTCCCTGTTGCTGAACAACCTCAATGCATTGAGGTGGCAATGATGTTCCCTCAGTCAGTCGCCCTTGTGGTGAATTTGAAATGCACAACACTATGATACTAATGGACGCTAAAGTTATTCGCACGGAAGAACAGCATCAAGAGTACCTGCTTGAGGTACAGAACCTGATTACAAAAAATCCTCAACCTGGGAGTGGAGCAGCCGAACGCTTAGAGCTTCTATCCGTTCTTGTCGAAGCCTACGAAAACCAGAAATTTCCAATAGAAGTACCTGATCCGATAAGTGCAATACTTTTCCGTATGCAGGAACAAGGCTTAAGACAGGCCGACCTCATTCCTTATTTTGGCACTCGCAGCCGCGTTTCGGAAGTTCTCAGTAGAAAACGTCCGCTAACGGTCAATATGATTCGCGCAATTTCTAGTGGACTGGGAATTTCTACAGAGACACTGGTGGGGATTGAGCCCGCAGAAGTTGCTCAGAGCGCAAGAGATGAGGTTGATTGGAGCAGTTTCCCAATCAAGGAAATGGTAGCGCGTGGTTGGCTACAAAAACTTACCAACAAAA
>CAZMWC010000393.1:0-1874 GCA_964569805.1 uncultured Gallionella sp. | reverse complement strand
AGTGGTGAGTGGTGAGTGGTGAGTGGTGAGTGGTGAGTGGTGAGTGGTGAGTGGTAAGTGGTAAGTGGTAAGTGGTAAGTGGTAAGTGGTAAGTGGTAAGTGGTAAGTGGGTTTTCTACTTGCCACTGAGGCGCGAAGCGCCGCTCTACTTACCACTTTCTATTCACGATGGTAAGGATGATTGTGCAATAAAGAATGTGCCCGGTACAACTGTTCGGCCAGCAAAACGCGCACCATAGCATGCGGCAGAGTAAGTGCGGACAATGCCATCAGGTGTTGCGCCGCCTGTTTGACCGATTCATGCAGGCCATCTGCACCGCCGATGATGAACGCCACATCGCGTCCTTCGCGCATCCATCCCTGCATCTGCGCCGCAAGCTGTCTGGTGGTTGGTTGTGCGCCGCGCTCATCCAGCGCGATGCGCAAACAGTTTTGCGGCAACGCCGCCAGAATACGCTGCGCTTCGGCCTCCATGATCTGCACGGTAGTCTTGCCGGTGGTGCGCGGCTCCGGCTTGATCTCCAGCAGCCCGATCTTCGCCTCACGCGGCATGCGCTTGGTATATTCGTTGAAGCCCGCCGTGATCCATTCCGGCATTTTGTGTCCAACGGAAACGATGATGAGCTTCATTCTGGAAATCTCTGTTGAACGCGGAATATAGGGGCGATTCACGAATCGCCCGCAATGATAGGGCAATTCGTGGATTGCCCCTACGGCGCTTTGGCCAACTTGGGGCGCGCCGCCTGCGCTTTGCTCCACAACTCTTCAAGGTTGTAGTACTCGCGTACGGCAGGCTGCATGACGTGTACCAATACTTCGCCGAGGTCGACCAGTATCCACTCGCCGCTATCGCCACCCTCGCGCCCGAGAACCTGTTCGCCGAGTTCCTTCAGCTTGACTACCACGTTATCGGCAATGGCCTTGGTCTGACGCGTTGATTTGGCGCTGGCGATGATCATACGTTCGAACAACGGGCTGAGTTTGCTGGTGTCGATTACGGTAATGTCATCGGCCTTGATGTCTTCGAGTGCGGCAATAACGGCTTTGGTTTTTTCTTCAGTAGTCAGCATGGTTATATAAGTGATGTTGATGAATATAGTCCGCTACCGCATTGGGCAGCAGGTAACGTATGGTTCGACATTCCGCCACACGGCGGCGGATGTCGGTGGCGGAAATCTCCAGTTTCGGAATGGCCAGCTCGGTAATGCCGCCGGATGGCTGTTGCGACAAGACATCCGCAGTACACAGGCGCAACTGATAATGGTGACGTAATTGCGCTGGTGCGTCGTGAATGCGCTCTTCCAGCGTAAAACCGGGGCGGTAGCCTACCACGATATGCGCCAATTCAAACAATTGTTCCCATTTATGCCAAGTGTGTAACTGCAAAAACGCGTCGCCGCCCATCAGCAGGCATAGCGGCTGGGTTGCACCCAGCTCGCCGCGCAGTTCGCACAGGGTGTTCACGGTGTAGCACGGCGTGGTGCATTTTGCTTCGCGATCATCCAGCGTAAAGGCCGGCTGATCGGCGATCGCCAGCCGTACCATTGCGCTGCGATGCTGCGCGGACACTTGCGGCAAATCGCGGTGCGGGGGCACGCCGGTCGGGATGAAGCGGATTTGCCGCAAACTGGCCAGCTCCAGCATTTCCTCGGCAAGCCGCAGATGACCGTAATGGATCGGGTCGAAGGTGCCGCCTAGAATACCGATTGGTTGGTTGCTCATTGTTTAGGGAACCTCTATAAATTCATTTTGCGGGCGAACCGCCGCGTCGCGTGCTCGCTCATTCCTCGTCTATCAATATGATATGTGGCTTCAGCATAACCTAAAGGTTAGCTTACGCCGCAACAAGCCGCTTTGCGGCGTGTTGTCTCGTC
>CAZMWC010000392.1:0-1881 GCA_964569805.1 uncultured Gallionella sp. | reverse complement strand
ACAGACTGCCGTCGCTCTTGCGCTGATGCGCCACCTTGAGATAGCGCGGCATGATTTCTTCCGCCGCGACCAGTTTGACTGCCGCAACCACAGCCCTGAGCATCGCGCTCATGCCGTGCGGGGCGGCTCGCGTCACGCCGCATTCTTCCATTTTATCGAACAGCCCATGCTGGCAATCTGCTCGCGCGGCCCCTGCCCGGTTTGCGCCACCCGCAGCATGGCATTGAACAGATCGCGCGGCGCATCGGCAACCGTCTCCTTGCGTGACGCGTCCAGCCGGCCGCGGTATTGCAATTCCAGATTGGCGTTGAAGCCGAAAAAATCCGGCGTGCAGACCGCGCCGTAATCCTTCGCGACCTGCTGGGTCTCGTCCCACACATAGGGAAAAAGGTAGCTGTATTGCTGCGCTACCCGCTTCATGTTGTCAAACGAGTCCTCGGCATATTCGGCAGGGTCGTTGGACATGATGGCAATGCTGTTGATGCCGTGCCGTTGCAATTCGCGCGTGTCGCGCACGATGCGGTCGCGGATGGATTTCACATAGGGGCAATGGTTGCAGATGAACATCACCAGCAGGCCGTTGCTGCCGCGCACACTGGCAAGGTTGTAACGCCTGCCATCCACGCCAGGCAGGTCGAAATCGCGTGCCTTCCAGCCAAAATCGCATAACGGGGGCTGCAAACTGACCATGACAAACTCCTGACAACCTTTTTTGATGCGTTATATTATCACGCACACTTTGCCAACAGCCTGATTCAATCAGCCCAATTCAATCATGGTGGTTACCTGATGCCGCGCTTCTACTGCCCCCCGCCGCTTCCGCCCGGCGGAACCTTTGACCTGCCGCCGCAAGCGGCACACCATGCCGCGCGCGTGCTGCGCTTGCGCGAGGGAAACCGCGTCGTAATGTTCGACGGCCTGGGCAATGAATGCCAGGGCGTCATTGCCAGGCTCGACGGCAAGCGTGTAGTGGTCGACAACATCACCACCGCCGGAATCAGCCGCGAATCACCACTGCAAGTGATGCTGGCCCAAGCCCTGTCGAGCAGCGAAAAAATGGACTGGGTGATCCAGAAAGCCACGGAATTGGGCGCCACCGAAATCCAGCCGCTCGACACCGAGCGCAGCGTGGCGAAACTACCCGCCGAACGCGCCGGAAAGCGGCTCGAGCACTGGCGGCAGGTAGCCATCTCCGCCTGCGAGCAATGCGGGCGCAATGTGTTGCCGAAAATACACGCGCCGCTGGATATCATGGTATGGCTGCAACAGACGAAAGAATTACCGATGGCAAAATTCATCCTGTTACCGCAGGGCACAGCCTCTCTGCACGGCCAGGCAAAGCCTCCAGGCAGTGCCGTTTTGCTGGTCGGCGCGGAGGGCGGTTTTACCTCAGCGGAAAGCGATGCCGCGCTATGCTGCGGATTCAGCCCGGTACAGCTGGGGCCGCGCGTACTGCGCACCGAAACCGCTGCCGTTGCAGGATTGACCGTCCTGCAAACGCTGTGGGGAGATTTCTGATTTGTAAAAAGCGGCACGCGAAATGCGCAGACGGCTTTGTCGCGTTTCATCTTTTACTTTTCGCGCTGCACGCTCTTACCTTGCTTTGGACGAACTGCCCGAAGAAAACCGGGCGATCGCCGGACAGTTGCTAGATGCGGCGCGGCGCGGCATGATGCGCGCATGGTTCCACTTAATTATCTGGGAGACACCTGATGCCCGCCACCACCTTACCCGCTGACTTCGTCGCCTGGTTTCGTTCCGTCGCGCCCTATATCAACGCGTTTCGCGGCAAGACTTTCGTCATCGCCTTTGGCGGCGAGGTCGTTGCCGACGGCAAGTTCGTCGAGCTGACGCACGATTTCAACCTGCTGGCTGCGCTCG
>CAZMWC010000391.1:0-1890 GCA_964569805.1 uncultured Gallionella sp. | reverse complement strand
GCGCATGAGCGCGAATACCGCAACGCGCTGGTGTTCCAGCGCAAGTTCGACGAAGCGGCGCAATGTAACGAGGCGATTCTGCGTTTGCTCGGTTCGGGTCTGGTGCAATTACTGGACGGCGCGCGCCAGGACGACTTGGGCAAACTTGCCGTGCAATTGCAGCAACTGATTCCCGGCGCGATTGCCGACGAGTTTGCGCGGGCCGCCGCAGTCCTGGCGGATGCAAACAACATCAGCGGCGATGAGCTTGCCCTGCTCAGCATCGCAGTGGACGGCTGGACGGTAAAGGTGGCGGCATTTGCGGCAGAACAGGATGCGCAGCTCGACTTGAATGAGGCGGTAGCCGGGCTATCTGCATAGGGAATTCTGGGGGTATAGGAGATATGGATATGCAACAGAAAATTGATCAGGTGGTTGCCGTACTGCAACAGGCGGTGCGCGATTTCTCGCCGGTTAGCTTCGCCAACAGCCTGGGGGCTGAAGACATGGTGCTGACCGATATTATCGCCAACCATCATCTGGACATCGAGATGTTCAGCTTGGACACCGGGCGTCTGCCGCAACCGACTTACGACCTGATGCAGGAGGTGAACGACCGCTACAGCGTGCCGTTGAAGGTGTACTTTCCGGACAGCGCGGCGGTAGAAAAATACGTCGAGCAAAACGGGGTGAACGGCTTTTACGGCAGCGTGGAATCGCGCAAAAGCTGCTGCTTTGTGCGCAAGGTCGAGCCATTGCGCCGTGCCTTGCGTGACAAGAAGGCGTGGGTCACCGGGCTGCGCCGCGATCAGGCGGTCACGCGCGGCAGCCTGGAGGTGTCGGCGTTCGATGCCGATTTCGGCTTGCAGAAATTCAACCCGTTGCTGGAATGGTCGAACAAGGATGTGTGGGCCTACATCAGGCAGTACGATGTACCCTACAACAAGCTGCATGACCAGTTCTATCCCAGTATCGGTTGCGCGCCATGCACCCGCTCCATTACACCGGGCGAAGATATCCGCGCCGGCAGATGGTGGTGGGAAAACCCCGAGAACAAGGAGTGTGGACTGCACGTGAGCCATGCCCCGAAAGTGGCGCATGGGTTCGGGGTTTCGGCGCAGGGTAATGTTGGGAGCGAAGCTCACGACGTTAGCCGTAACCAAAATCCAGAGGACAAGGAATGCGGCCTGCACGTTGGCAAGATCATGCCATTGAAAAAGGCGGCATTGTAAAATCTCAAGCTGGTGGCTTGTAGCTGGTGGCGGGTAGCTAACCCGGTTTCGCTACGGGCTACCAGCCACAAGCTACAAGCTAATAACGAAAGAAAATATGAGCAAACACACATTTACCCATCTGGACGCGCTGGAAAGCGAATCTATCCACATCATGCGCGAGGTCGCGGCGGAGTGTAAAAATCCGGCGCTGCTATTCTCCGGCGGCAAGGATTCCATTGTGATGCTGCGTCTCGCGGAAAAGGCATTCCGCCCGGCGAAGTTTCCCTTTCCTCTGGTGCATATCGATACCGAGCATAATTTTCCCGAGGTGATCGCTACCCGCGACAAGCTGGCTGCCGATCTGGGCGAGCGCCTCATCGTGCGCTCGCTGGAAGATTCCATTAAACGCGGCACCATCGTCATCAAGGATTTGGACAAGCCGCGCAATCCGTATCAGTCCGTCACGCTGCTGGAAACGATCACGGAATTCGGCTTTGATGCCTGCATGGGCGGTGCGCGCCGCGACGAGGAGAAAGCGCGCGCCAAGGAACGTATTTTTTCGTTCCGCGACGAGTTCGGTCAGTGGGATCCGAAGAACCAGCGCCCGGAGTTGTGGGATATTTACAATACCCGCGTCCACAACGGCGAGAACATCCGCGTGTTCCCGATCAGCAACTGGACTGAAATGGATATCTGG
>CAZMWC010000390.1:0-1896 GCA_964569805.1 uncultured Gallionella sp. | reverse complement strand
AGTTATGGCAGTTTCCTGCCAAATGACCGTTTACACAAAACTTCTTACACCCTCCAAGGGTGGGTTTTTAGTGTCGTTTTCATCAAACCATCCTCATTCGTGATGTGCCCAGCCGCCCAATCATTCAGAAAATTGTGGAAATATTCGGCTAACCCATCAGGTAACGTTCCATTTCCGCTTTCCACTACATCCTTCATGTACTGAAGTTTTTTCAGCATATATTGATGCGACAGATCGTGCTCGGCAAATGGAAATCCGATTACCCGCGCAACATTTTTCTCATTTTCGAAATGAATGCGCATACCATCAAAAAGCAGCTGGAGCGATCGTGACAAACCGGCGCTATCCTTCGCCTTGAGCTCGTTCTGCACACTATTGACCATGCATATCAAGTGCTTGTGATCTGAATCAAGCATCGCATTGCCGACGCTCAACTCCTCCGTCCATGCCAATCCCATCGTGCCCTCCCTAAACATTGGCCAACCTAGATATTGCCCAATTTGATCGCGCACAATATACCCCACTTGCGGAGAGCTGCATATATGCGAACTGCCCGCATATCTTGGCTCGATATCCGCAGATCAGGCCACGCTAACCCGGCCTGACCGCACTGGCAACCTGTTAGACTGCGCGCCTGAATTTTAGATACCGATTATCACATGCTGATTACCGAATACCGCCTGGATCTCGTCATCCAGGCACTGCGTGCCATCCTGCCACTGGCGCATCCCGCCGACACCACGCTACGCTATTTTTTCCAGAACGAGCGTATCGGCTCGAACGAGCGTGCGCTGGTCGCCGAAACCGTGTTCGGCGTATTGCGCCATCGCCTGTTGCTGGAACACACCTGCACCGGAAACGCCACACCGCGGCGCATGGGGCTGGCCTGGCTAATGAAGTTTGGCGGCTACAACCTGCGCGAGCTTGAACCGGTTCTAAAGCATGATGAGAAGGATTGGCTCGCCACAGTCAAGAGCGTGAAAGCCGGTGAGCTGTCGCTGTCGGTGCAAGCCGAACTGCCCGAATGGATCATCGAGAAAATGCGCGCGTTCTACTCTGATGCCGACATTCTCACCATCGGGCTTTCCATGCAGCAAGGCGCGCCGCTGGACATCCGCGTCAACACTCTGCTCGCCAAACGCGAGGAAGTGTTGCAACAACTGCACAACAAAAAGATTGAGGCGGCCGCCACGCCCTATTCGCCTATCGGTATCCGCCTCAAGGAAAAAATCCCGCTGAACAAAGACGCGCTGTTCACCGAAGGCAAGGTGGAAGTGCAGGATGAGGGCAGCCAGTTACTCGGCTTTTTGCTCGCGCCCAAGCGCAACGACATGGTGGTGGATTTCTGCGCCGGGGCGGGCGGCAAGACGCTGATGCTGTCTGCGCTGATGAATTCACAAGGCCGTTTGTACGCGATGGACGTTTCCGAAAAACGCCTCGCCAACCTCAAGCCGCGCCTGAAACGCTCCGGTGCCAGCAACATCCAGCCGATGCTGATCTCGCACGAAAACGATCTCAAGGTAAAACGTCTGGCCGGAAAAATAGATCGTGTGCTGGTGGATGCGCCGTGCAGCGGGCTGGGCACGTTGCGCCGCAACCCCGATCTGAAATTCCGCCAATCACCCGCCAGCCTGGAGGAACTCACGCAAAAACAAGCCGCCATCCTCGCCTCCGCCAGCCGCCTGTTGAAGAAGGGCGGGCGTTTGGTATACGCGACCTGCAGCATCCTGCCGGAAGAAAACCAGCACATCGTACAAGCCTTCCTCGCCGCCCATCCAGACTTCATATTGAAGCCCGTCAACGAGGTATTGCAACAACAGAAGATCGCGCTGGAAATGGGTGATTATCTGGAACTGCGCCCGCACCTGCACGGCACGGACGGCTTCTTTGCGGCAG
>CAZMWC010000389.1:0-1901 GCA_964569805.1 uncultured Gallionella sp. | reverse complement strand
ACGCTCACCCCCGTCAAGACTCCGCAACGCTCCGCTCGATAACTTCGGCGAAGATTCGCTCCATCGGACGATAGTTTCTGTCCAGCCCCGCCCTGACCGCCGCAAAATAACTTTCTTTCTCCTCGCCTGCGATCAAAAATGTAATTCGAGCCTGGCCCCTTATCGCTGCTGTAGCGGTCGTCTGGATTCATTCATTTGCACCTTCACAAAAATACCGTGGTACGTCCCCTATTACCCGTCCCTTATTACCTAATTCGAGCCTGGCCCCTTATTGCACTTATAGAATGATGGGTTAGGTCAGTATTCATCAGTTCGCAGCCATTCAATGTGCTTGGAGAGGCCGTCCAAGTCAGGGAAGAGTGACGCTCTGTGAATGCCGTACTTGTAGAGTGCATGTTTCAGGGCTTTCCGTGAATCGCTCGGAATAATCCAGCGCTGGATATTCTCTGAATTTAAAGGCTCGCGCGGATTTGGGTGGATAGTAAAAAGGCCTGTTTGGGCTGTGATGCGTGGAGTAATGTGGTTCGGAATGAATTTACCGACGGTCATACGTTTGAACGGGTCGGGGTTTTCATCGACCTGAATGAAGGTATTGTGATGAAACGCGTAAATAACACTGTCGCCGTTGTGCTTCTCTTCGACGGCGAAGAACGCAGCCACTAAAGGATTGCGTGACCAATCGAGAAGGCGGGTTGGCATGCCGTGGTGTTGCGCGAGAGCAAGAAACTCCCAGTTTGTGGATTTCACGTCAGGAAGCATCGTCCACGCTCGCTCTCGGAATAGGCGAAGCATAGTCTTTTCAGCCCTCTTTGAACTTCGCGTAGCGACCGACTTTCGGTACAAGTTCATAAGAGGTGTCCTTAACGCCTCGATAGATCATAGTCTTCTTGCCTTGCGCTTCGACGGCTTCATGTAGAAGTGCGAAGGAATCGATCGTTTTATCTACCATGCCGCGCCTCCGACTGACCTAACGTTTGAATTCACCGACGCTGCGCGGCTCATCACGCAGCGTCCCCTGCACCGTCGAGGAGAATCGCGGATAATCGGGGACACGGTTTCCGCTTTACACCGCATAGCCAACCAGCAATAAGCAGCCATATAAGGAGCAGCATCACTATATTCAGTTAACCCGCTCACGCAAACTTCTTCACCCCCGCCTTCTTCGCCGCCTTCTGCAAATCTTCGTCAAGCGTAGCCAGCGGCAGGCCGAGCCTCATCGCCAATTCCAGATAGGATGCGTCGTAGGCGGACAGTTTGTAGCGCCGCGCCAGTTGCAGGGTGTGGGACAGGGCATGAGAAAAAGTGGCCGCGTCCACTTCGATGTCCACGCCTTCCAGCATCTCAAGAAATGCTTCGCTGCGCGCTTCGGTCACCCAGCCTTTCGCTTCCGCCTTGGCGATAACATTAGCCACTTCAAGCCCCCATGTCGCGGGTACGATTGCGCTGGCGGTTTTCATCGCATCCAGCACTTTCCCTGCATAGGTGAGTTCTTGAGGTTTCCCATCGCCGAAAAACCAGCGCATGGTCACCGAGTTGTCGAGGACGAAATTCACGCGCGCCCTTCTTCGATGAGTTCCTTGATGTTCACGCCGTGCACCGGGTCAGCCCGCATGAATGCCTTGAGCCTTTCCGCCGCTTCAACCTTGTCCTTCGCTTTCACACCCAAGCTGGGCACCAGGTCCGCGATGGCTTCCCCGCGATTGGTGATAGTGAAGCTCTTGCCGATTTTCACCTGCCGCAGCAATTCCGGCAGTTTGGTTTTCGCTTCGTAAGAACCGATCTCGATTTTCATGATTTTCACTCCATTCCGCTTAATGTGTAGACCAGATTATAGACCAGTCCGGTAAAAATCAAGCTCGCCTCGAAAAACGTCGCGAGAGGCGATCAGGCAAGGCGGAAGC
>CAZMWC010000388.1:0-1905 GCA_964569805.1 uncultured Gallionella sp. | reverse complement strand
CCGTTTATAGACAGTTTACCGGCTTCGAAGGGAAGGAAAAATGGGGTACACCGTTTGAGAGATGTGCAACCCTGATATTTGGCCTAGTAAAAGACCACCCATTTCATGATGCTAACAAAAGAACTGCGCTTCTTGTTTTGCTTTACTTCCTTAACAAAACATTAAGAAGGGCACCTACCGTTGGTCATAAAGACTTGGAGGATTTCATCGTCGACATTGCTGAAGACAAGTTAAAAAAATATCGCCGACTACAATCACTCGAATCAAAAACAGATGATCCAGAAATATCTTTCATTGCAGATTATCTGCGTCGTAACTCGCGTGTGTTAGATAAACGGAATTACACGATTACGTACCGAGAGCTTGAATCTCGACTGAAGGAATTCGGATTCTGCTTGGACAACCCACACAAACACTTCATTGACGTCTGTCGCATTGAGAAGAGTCGCGGTCTGCTTGGGTTTGGAAAAGCAAAAACAAGGCTTGAGAAAGTTGGTCAAATTGGATTTCCGGGTTGGAAATACCAGGTCGGAAAAGGGGCTATCTCTACTGTGCGAAAACAGACAAAATTGGTTCCGGAAAAAGGTGTTGATTCGGAATCCTTTTATCGAGGGACGGATCCTTTATACTCTCTGATTGCTGAGTACACTGGCCCTCTTGAACGCCTGGCCTATAGATAACATGCTAGTGTAGTGCGCCATTCTGTTTGGAACTTAAGCGACTGTTGGCACGAATGACCTTTTGCAAGATGTCACGCGCACTGGCAGTCCAGATAAACGGCTTGGGTTTGCTGTTGTGATGTGCGACATATTCATCAATGGCCGTAACCAATTCAGGCACGCTGCGGAATACTCCGCGACGAAGGCGATTTTCCGAGATGTCGCGGAAGAATCGTTCCACCATATTCAGCCACGACGCCGAAGTGGGCGTGAAGTGCATGTTAAAGCGCGGATGCTTCTCCAGCCACTCTTGTACGTTGGGATGCTTGTGCGTGGCATAGTTGTCTGCGATCAGGTGCAGCGTTTTATCCTTGGGCGTTTCGCGGTCGACTTTCTTCAGGAACTTTAACCACTCGTCATGGCGGTGACGCTGCTGGCACTGGGCGATCACTGTTCCGTCCAATACATTGAGCGCGGCAAATAGTGTGGTGGTGCCGTTGCGCTTGTAGTCATGTGTCATCGTTGCTGCACGCCCCTTCTTCAAAGGTAGTCCGGGTTGTGTGCGGTCGAGTGCCTGAACTTGGCTTTTCTCGTCGCAGCAGAGCACCAATGCATGTTCTGGCGGACTTAAATACAAACCCACCACATCCTCCAATTTCTCGACAAACTTCGGGTCACGCGAAACCTTGAAAGTCCCGATCAAGTGCGGCTTCAACCCGTGCGCCTGCCATATCCTACGCACGGTCGTGGCACCAACATCAGCTGTCTTTGCCATTGTGCGCGTGCTCCAGTGGGTGGCGTGGTCGGGCAAGGTCTGCGTGGTTAAGCGCACCAGCTCTTGCGCATCAACCGTGGGCTTACGTCCACCACGCGGCAAGTCCTGCTCGATTCCGGCCAAACCGTCGCGGGCGTAACGTTCGCGCCAGCGTCCTACTTGAACACGCCCAACATCCAACTCTTCGGCAATCTGCGTGTTGTCGTAACCGGACGACGCCAACAAAACAATCTTGGCGCGCCGTGCCAATCTCACGCTCGTTGTGTTCGAACGCGACAGCTTGGTCAATTCCTTTTTCTGTTCGACTGTCAGCACGATTGTCGGGGCTAATCGCATTGTGTGTCTCCTGTCTCAATAACCGGAATATGGGACAGGCCTCATGATTGTTAGTTCCGTTAATTACGGCGCACTACACTAGTTTGGGTTCTTTGCTTAAGAAATTATCAACGAAGCGAATTACTTGCTCATGTC
>CAZMWC010000387.1:0-1907 GCA_964569805.1 uncultured Gallionella sp. | reverse complement strand
GAGCAGGAAATCCACGCGCTCAACAACGCGTATTACAACATCGAGGGGCTGGGCATCAAGTTCGTCGCCAGCCCGCGCCATGCGGATATGCTGCTGGTGACCGGCCCGGTATCGCGCCACATGGAGGTTGCGCTGAAGCGTACCTTCGATGCCACACCCGAACCTAAACTGGTGGTAGCGATCGGCGCTTGCGCTTGCGGCGGCGGGATTTTTTCTCCCAATGGCGGGGGCGAGAGCTACGCCACTTGCGGAAAAATTTCCAATGTCATTCCGGTGGATGTCGCGGTGCCCGGCTGTCCGCCGACACCGACAGCCATCCTGCAAGGTATCCTCACCGCAATTGCGGGGCCACATGAAACCCAAAAATAAACGGTTGAAAAAAGCGGATACAAGCCTTCTGAAGCAAATTGAAAAATTGCTTGGATGGTCGGCAGAATCTCAAACAAATATTGAAGCAGGCAGGCCTTATCTAAAAGATGACGATGGAATTCTCGCTTTGCATTTTGATGATTTGGCAGTGCAAAGCGAGATGTGCATTGATATGCCGGACAAATTGGTCTTGAGTTATACCAGAGCCATGATGAGCTTTTTATTGCTTGAGCCATCGCCGAAGCGCATCGCCATGATAGGGTTGGGAGGCGGTTCACTGGCAAAGTATTGCTACCGTTATTTGCCGCAAGCAGAAATCACCATTGTCGAAATCAACCCCGATGTAATTGCCCTGCGTAATGAGTTTGCAATTCCCGCCGATGATGCGCGGTTCAAAGTGTTGCTGGGCGACGGGGCGGTGTTCGTTGCAGAGTCGGACAGGCAGTTTGATGTGCTGATCGTGGACGGGTTTGATGCGGACGGCCTACCCAACCAATTGAGCAGCCAGCGGTTTTACGATGATTGCTACGCGTCGTTATCCGGCAACGGCATTATGGTGGTCAATTTATGGGGAAGCCACTTGCTTTGCGATGAATATTTAGCGCGTATCCAACACAGTTTTGCCGACCGCGTAGTGGTTGTCGGCGCGGATGACAGCCTCAACAAAATCGCGCTCGCCATGAAAGATATTGAGCTGCGGCCATCACCGGCCACAATACGACACCATGCCAAATTGCTTGGCTTGTCGCATCCGCTGAATTTTCAGGCGAAATCCAACAAGCTGATTGGCGCATTGCCTGACCGCGCTATTTAATTCGCATCCCCGGCTGCGCGCCATCATCCGGCGACAGGATGAACAACCCCGGTGTTTCGCCCGAAGCCGCCAGCACCATGCCTTCCGACAGGCCGAACTTCATCTTGCGCGGCGCAAGGTTGGCGACCATCACCGTCATGCGGCCTTTGAGTTTTTCCGGGTCGTAAGCCGACTTGATGCCCGCAAACACCGTGCGCGGCTGCGCCTCGCCGATGTCCAGCGTCAGCTTCAGCAGCTTCTCCGCACCTTCGACATGCTCCGCGTTGACGATCTTCGCCACGCGCAAATCAACTTTGTTGAAGTCGTCGATGGAGATGGTTTCGGCGATGGGCGAGATCGCATGTTGCTGCGCCTCGGCGTGGCGTACTTGCGAATGCGTATCTGCGGCAGGTGCAAGCGATTCTTTGTTGGCTTCGATCATGGCGTCTATTAGTTTTTGGTCTATACGGGTCATTAAGTGAGAGTAATCTCCGATTTTGTGATTCTCGGGGAGAACAGGAAGTTCGCCAATTTTGTGATTATTGGAAAGAAGGATTTTCGGATTGGTGACTGTTGAAGGAATAATATCAGTCCATTTCAATGCATCAACGTTCAGGAAGGCCTCTACGTTTGAGGCCAGTTGCGGCAGAATTGGCTTCAAGTAAGCCGTTAGTATGCGGAACATGTTGAGTGCAATGCTGCACACTTCATGCAATTGGCTTTCTGCTCCATTTTGTTTAGCCAA
>CAZMWC010000386.1:0-1913 GCA_964569805.1 uncultured Gallionella sp. | reverse complement strand
TGCCTCCAGCACCTTGCCGATTTCATCTTCATTGTTTATGGCAATGCGGTTGTTGAAATTGCCCTGGGATATCTGGTCAAAATAACCGATGGTCGCGGCCAGCGGGCGGGTGATGGCGCGGATCACCATGAATGCGATGAACGCGGCCAGCAGTGCGCCAATAGCAATAGCCGTGATGATCTGGTTGCGCAAGGAGGCATAATTGCCCAACGCCTGTTCGTAGTCCTGCTTGCCATTGTCGAGGTACAGTTTCTTCAATGCCTCAATGCCTTCGCCGACCGGTTGATAAAACGGGCGGACGGCTTCCAACACCAGCTTGTCGGCCTCCTTGATATTGTTGGTGCGCAGGGCGGCAATGGCGGGTTTCAGCCCTTCCTGGACGAATTTCTTCCGGTCTTCGGCAAATTTGTCGGCCAGTTTTTTCTCCTCCGGCGCAAGCTGGGTATCTGTGTAGGCTTTCCATATCTTGGTGATTCCCTCGATGTTTCTTTCGACTGCCTCGGTATTCTTTTTGATGTCTTCCGGGGTAGGCGTGACCAGTGAAACGGCAATATAGAGGCGGTTTTGCAGTAGCATCTTCTGAATTTCGGTGATCTGCCCCAAAGGAACAGTGCGGCTTTGATAGATGCTCAACATGCCATCGTTGGCTCGGCTGATGCCAAACATGCCGTAGGCACCGATCGCGATCAAACCCATACAGAGAAAGGCGGAGAGGAATATCAGCCGAGCCTTGACCGATATATTTTTGAAAATATTTACTTTTTCGAGGAAACCGGAACGCACTGCCTTGCCCCCTTGGATGCGCAAATGTCCGGCCTTGCCTTCGCGGAACAATCGGTAGGCGGCATCCGCCGCTTCGACCTGTGAGCGGCTTGGCTTGTTGCGCACCGACAGGTAGCCCGTGGTTTGCCCACCCTCGCGGATCGGTGCGACATTGGCCTCCACCCAGTAATAGTCGCCGCTCTTGCAGCGGTTCTTGACCATGCCGTTCCACGGCTTGCCTTTTTTGAGTGTGTCCCACAGGTCGGCGAATGCCTCCGGCGGCATATCCGGGTGGCGGATGTAGTTGTGCGGTTGGCCGATGGATTCCTGCTCGGAGTAGCCGCTCATCTCGCAGAAATAGGGGTTGACGTAGGTAATCACCCCCTTCAGATCGGTTTTGGAAACGATCGTTTCCCCGTCACGGAATTCACGTTCCACATTGGTTACCGGCATATTGGTTTTCATCGCATTACCCCTCTCAATTTAAAAACATCCAAACCCGCATTAACTTTGTCCATCCCGAAACATTGCCCGACTGTGGGAGCGGCGCCCCGCCGCGATAAATCGGCTACATGCCATATGCCAGCAGTTGCGATTCTTTATTCACCGCGCGCTGGATCAGCGCCGGCACGTCCAGAATTAACGCCACTTCGCCGCTGCCGAGAATGGTCGAACCGCTGATCCCCTTGAGGTTGCCGAACAGCTTGCCCAGCGGCTTGATCACGGTCTGGAATTCGCCCATCAGTTCGTCCACCACCAGCCCCGCTTTTTGCCCGGCGTATTGCACCACCACGATGTTTTCGCGTCGGCTTACCTTGCCCCGTTCGCGAAATTGGTCGCGCAGGCGGATGAACGGCAGCACCGTGCCGCGCAGATTGATGTAATTGTTTTCGCGGGTTTCCTGGCGCTCGGCCTCGCTAAGCTCGATGCACTCCATCACCATGTCGAGCGGCACGACATATGACGCGCTGCCCACCCCCAACAGGAAGCCGTCGATAATTGCCAGAGTCAGCGGCAAGCGGATTTTCACCGTGGTGCCCACCCCCTCGCGGCTGTTGATTTCCACCGTGCCGCGCAACGCCTCGATGTTGCGCCTCACCACGTCCATGCCGACACCGCGCCCGGACAGGTTGGTGACGGCCTCGGCGGTG
>CAZMWC010000385.1:0-1914 GCA_964569805.1 uncultured Gallionella sp. | reverse complement strand
CAAAGTAGGTGAGCATTTTTCAGCGGATTTCAACGCAGCATCATCGCCTCGCAGTAGTTTTTCATCAATTCCGCAACGGCTTCCCGTTCTTCAACATGTACTCGATCCGCGCCTGCGTCTTCCCGGTCGCCAGCAGCTCCATGAAGTTGCGCCGCTCCAGGTCGAGCAGCCATTGTTCGTCCACCAGACTGCCCGCGTCCACGTCGCCGCCGCACATCGTTTCGGCGATGCGGCAGCCGATGTCGTAGTCGTGTTCGGAGATGAAGCCGCCTTCGCGCAGGTTGATCATCGCGGCTTTGAGGGTGGCGATGCCGGTGCGACCGGCGACGGCGGTCCGGTGGGGGTGTAGCGGCGGGCGGTAGGCGGTGGCGTTGAGGGCTTTGGCTTCTTCCTTCGCCACATGCAGCAGCTCGAAGCGGTTCAGCACGATGCGGTCGGACTGACGCAAATAGCCCATCTCGCGCGCCAGCTCGGCGCTCTTGGCGACTTCGCCCATGGCGATCTGCTGGAAATATTTGCGCAGGAAGGGGAACACGTCCACGCGGTTGTCGTTGGCGAAGCGTTGCGCTTCCTGCGCCGCGCGCATCGCCATTTCCTTGCAGCCGCCGCCGGCGGGCAGCAGGCCGACGCCGACTTCGACCAGGCCGATGTAGGTTTCCAGCGTGGCGACCACCCTCGAACAATGGATGGAGAATTCGCAGCCGCCGCCGAGCGCCAAGCCATCCACGGCGGCGATGGTCGGCACCTGTGCGTATTTGAGGCGTTGCGACACCTGCTGAAATTTGGCGACCACGGCTTCGACACGCGGCACGTTGCCGGTGGCGGCGTTGAGCACGTCGCCCAGCCCGCCGCCGCCCGCGACGGCGTATTTGACGCGGGTGACCACACCCTTGAGCGTGCCGAAAAGTCCCGCGCCTGCGACGGGCTCTTGCATGCCCTGCATCGCTTGCAGCAGGTCCGCACCCGCCGAGAACGGCGGCTCGCTCTGCCACAGGATGAGCGCGCTGAAATGCTGCTCGGCCTCGTCCACCGCGCACAGGATGCCGTCCAGCACTTCGTTGCTGATGGTGTGCATCTTGGTTTTGAAACTCAGGATGGCGATGCCGTCATTCATGTGCCACATGCGGATGGCATCGTTTTCGAATACGGTTTCGCCGTAGTGGCGTTGTTCGCCGATGAGGGCATCGGGGAAGAGTTGGCGTTGGTAGACGGGGAGTTGGGAGCGGGGTTGATAGCTGCCAAGACCACCCCTCTCCCCCTGCCCCTCTCCCGCTGAGGGGAGAGGGGAGTAGGAACCTTGCGCGGTGTGCACGCCGCTGCGGTTCGGGTCGCTGGCCCAGGCGGGCAGCGGCGTGTCTGCCATCGCCTTGCCCGCCGCGATGTCGGCGGCGATCCAACCAGCGACCTGCTGCCAGCCTGCCGCCTGCCAGATCTCGAACGGGCCGCTGTCCCAGCCGAAGCCCCAGCGCACGGCGAGGTCGAGGTCGCGCGCGTTGTCGGCGATGTGTTCGAGTTGCAGCGCGCAGTAGTGGAACACGTCGCGGAACACCGCCCACAGGAATTGCGCCTGCGGGTGCGGGCTGGCGTGCAGCCCGGCGAATTTGCTCGCCCAGTCGCGCCCGCGCAGAATTTCCTTCACACCGTCGCCCACCTGCGCGTCTGACAGCCGATATTCCTTGGTGTGCAGATCGAGTACATGAATGTCCTTGCCGATCTTCTGGTAGATGCCGCGCTTGGTCTTCTGCCCCAGCGAACCCTGGTCAACCAGATAGTTGAACCAGCTCGGCAACTCGAAGTGTTGATGCCACGGGTCGTCAGTGAGGTTATCGCGCATGGTGTTGACGACGTGCGCGAACACGTCGAGGCCGACCACGTCCAGCGTGCGGAACGTCGCGCTCTTGGGGCGACCGAGGT
>CAZMWC010000384.1:0-1927 GCA_964569805.1 uncultured Gallionella sp. | reverse complement strand
CGCCACCTACATCCAGCAGTACCTGTCGCCCGACAAACGCAAAGCCTGCGCCCAGCTCCAACAAAAATTCGGTGACATGTTTCACCAAGGCGCGTTCGATCTCGCGCTCCTTCGCCTCATCTGTCAGACCAAGAAAGTCAAAACGGTAGGGATCTTTCAGCGACTCGCGTGCGAGATCGGACATCGGTTTGGGTAAGCTGGCTTCGAAGTTGGTGACGGCCGTGCCGGTACGCTCCAGCAGGCGGGTTTCGATATGAATGTCCAGCATGTTGCGCGACCAGCCGTGCTGAATCGCACTTTTGGCATAAGCCAGACGTTGCTGCGAATCTTTCAGGCGGGTGAGTAGTACCAGGTTATGCCCCCAAGGCAATTGTCCAACAGCCTGTTGGACAATTTCGGCATCCGGCCACGCTTCGGCAAAAGCGCGCATGTACATCAGGTTGGCACGGGAAAAGCCCTTCATATCAGGGAAGGCAATACGCAAATCCTGCGCCAGACGCTCGATGACCTTTGCGCCCCAGCCCTGTTGTGCTTGTCGCGTCAGGATGTCTCGGCCGATCTGCCAGTAGAGCAACACCAGTTCGCGGTTGACTGCCAGCGTGGCGCGCTGCTGGGCGGAATGAATGCGGGCTTTCAGGTCGGTCAGCCAGTCGGCATAACCTTCGGGAGGCGCGGTCAGGCGCACCGGCTTGTCGCTCTTGGCATCAATCTTGGACATGCTCATTACTCCCCCATAGAAGCCAACTCGCTCACCGTCATCGGCGGATAGGTCTTCGTCGGCATGAATATCTCGTGCTTGCCGAGGTGGGCAAAGAGCGTCCCTTCCTGGCTGTAGGCCGATGAATGGGTCAGGGTGTCGAAGCGGAAGTCGCGGCGCTGAAACTTGCCCTTGCCGAGGTAGCCCCATTCGGCAAAAGTAATCGGCTCGCCACTGTTGACGCACATCGTCAAGGCATCACCGTGGACTAGATTCTGCGATAACACATAGGTCGCGGCACGGAACAGGTCATCCGACTCATCAATGTTCAGATACTCGGCGAGAATATCCAACATGTTTGCACGGCACTCGGCGATGTTGTCTGCCAGAAGCTCGATCCCGTAGATGCACATCAGCGCGAGAAGCGCATAGTGCTGCTTTTCAAAGTCTGACTTCCCAAACTTGAGTTCAACGGCGGCAAGCTTGCGCCGCAAGACCTTGACAATAAAGTTACCGCTTCCGCATGCCGGTTCCAGAAAGCGCGAATCAATGCGCTCCGACTCGTCCTTCACGAGGTCGAGCATGGCATCGACCATCCATGCGGGTGTGAATACCTCTCCGTGGTCGGCGACGCGTTTTCGAGATTTGATCAGACTCATAGGTAAAAGGCTTCAAGCTGCGAACGTTGTCGGCATTGTACCTAATCCCGTTCATGAGCGGCCCTATGTGAACCGGCACCAATTCAATAGACACTATTGAGTAGAGCGACATTGACTGCATACCAATACATAGCAGACATAATAATCACAAGCCCTCAGTGGCTCCAGTGGCCGAGGTGCAGACCATCAGGCTCTGTCTATTTCTGGCACTTCTGCAACCTTCAAGACCTTCGCGCAGCAATTCGACTAATCATTGCTTTCTCTACTTCGACTGCCACAAACAACAGCACGCCGAAGCCCGCGATCAAGCCCCAGGCTGTCGCGTCGAGGGCTACCACGCCGAACATCTTTTGCATGAACGGCAGGTAGGTGAAGGCCGCCTGGATGACGACCAGCACGGCGATGCTGAGCAGCACGTAGCGGTTGCCGGTGAAGTCCTGCCAGCTGCGCACCGGCAACAGCAGGTAGCGGCAGTTGAACAGGTAGGCGATCTCGCCCATCACGATCGCGTTGACCGCTACGGTGCGGGCTGCATCGATGCTCGCGCCGCGCGCGATCTCCCACAGGAACA
>CAZMWC010000383.1:0-1930 GCA_964569805.1 uncultured Gallionella sp. | reverse complement strand
TTTTGTCTGCTTCGCAGTTTATTTTTTATCGCTGGATTCCGGCTTTCGCCGGAATGACGGCCTAATGGACAATCTTGGATAAACGAATATGAATAACGTGGTTATCGCAATGTTCTTTGCCGCCGTGATGGCGGCCAGCCCGGTATCGGCGGCCGATCATGCCGGTCACGGCAATTCTGGTACTGCGACCCCAACCGCAGCACCGGTGGACAGGGATGCGCTTTGGAAAAAATCGCTCGCCAAACCTTCGCTGGCCGTTACTGCGGATTTCGATGAGAAGGGGCGTTTATGGCTGGCTGCTATCCGGGGGCAGCATGTTTACGTCAGCTATTCAGACGATCATGGCATTACTCAAAGCGTACCGGTCAAGGTCAATGCGGAGCCGGAGAATATTCTCGGCGACGGTGAAAATCGCCCCAAAATTATCGTGCGTAAAGGGGTGGTTTACATATCCTATACGCAGGGGCTGGCGAAACCCATGACCGGTGATATCCGCTTCAGCCGTTCGACTGATGGTGGAGAAACCTTTTTTGCCCCGATTACCGTCAACGACAATCGCGAAATTATCAGCCACCGTTTCGACTCCATGGCGGTGAACGGCAAGGGGCATATTTATATCGCTTGGCTCGACAAACGCGAGCAGGGCGCCGCAGAAAAAAGAGGGGAAAGATATAACGGCTCGGCCATTTATCACGCTGTGTCGGATGATGGAGGGATAAGTTTCCGGCGCAACGTCAAAATCGCCGACCATGTTTGCGAATGTTGCCGCACGGCCATGTCCCCGGATGTCGATGATTATCCTGTTGTCATATGGCGGAACATCTACGGCACCAATATACGCGATCACGCGCTGGTCAAGCTGGATGGGAAAATGACTCCTATACGAGTCAGCCACGAAAACTGGAACATCGCTGCCTGCCCGCATCACGGGCCATCCCTTTCCATCGCTTCGGATGGTATCTATCACGCCACCTGGTTCAATAATGCGCCGGAACGGCATGGCTTGTTCTACGCGCATTCTGCCGATCAGGGCAAGACTTTTTCCAGCCCGCTGAATTTTGGCAATTTTGAAGCGCAGGCGGCGCATCCCTACGTGATCAGCTTGGGCAGCCGTGTTTATCTGGTATGGAAGGAATTTGGTGGGGAGAGCACCCGTATTTTTGGAATGCGCTCCCGCGATGGCGGAAAATCCTGGTCTTTGCCGGAGGTATTGGCGGTAACGTCCGGCGTATCCGACAGGCCCTTGCTGATCGGTGAAAACGAGCGGGCTTACCTGTCCTGGAGCGCCAAAAATGAGGGGTATCGCCTGATCGAAATAAACGGGGAAAGCAAATGAAACGGCTCGGTCTGCTGGTGGCGCTATGTCTGGTCATGTTATCTTTCACCCCGGCAACAACGCTGGGTGCGCAGGAAGTAAAGCCGTTTGCCCGTGGCAGTTATCAGCAGCTCGTTTCCGCACGGAACGGAAAGCCTTTCATCGTTAATTTTTGGTCGTTGAGCTGTGTTTATTGCAAGGACGAGATGGGCATGTTCAAGAAGCTGGTCAAAAAATATCCCAAGCTTGATTTGGTGCTGGTGTCCACGGATACGCCAGAAGAAGCTGAATCCATTTCTGCTGCCCTGACAAAATTTTCCTTGAATAAGGCTGATGCCTGGGTGTTTGCGGACAGCAACGTCGAGCGTTTGCGCTTTGAAATTGATAAATATTGGTATGGCGAATTGCCGCGCACCTATTTTTTTAACGCAAAAAATGGGGTGAAAGCAATCAGCGGAAAGCTCGAGCAGAAGGAAGTAGAGCAGTGGGTCAATGAGCAATATGGGTTATAAAGGGATTTCGGAAGAATAAAGGGAACCTCTAAAAATCCAACTTTCGTTGCCATGCTGCGTTGCTCACAAAAAATTACTCCTTACATATCGGGTATATGCTGCG
>CAZMWC010000382.1:0-1931 GCA_964569805.1 uncultured Gallionella sp. | reverse complement strand
GAAAATGCAAAAACTACAGAAAAAGTGCTTGTCTCCGAACAGAGTATCTACGCATCCACGGGCTAAAAATTCATTTTTTGTCATTTCGAGCAAGGCGAGAAATCTTGATGTTTTTTGGAATCAATAAGCCGCAAAAATCATCACGTCGTTATGCTCCTCACGATGACAATTTCTAGGGAACCGCAGATTAAATCCGTTCGTGGTTAAATAGTGACTTGGCACGGGGTTATCGTGCTTAGTCAATACTTAGTTGTTTCATCAGAGCTTGTCGAACCATGATCGGATTAAATCCATAATAATCAATTTGTTCAGCCAGCCCTTCGACAAACGCAGGGCGAACGGATGATTTAATCCCGGATTATCCATTAGGGTCGAAACACCACTGTGGGAGCGGCGCCCTCGCCGCGATTTGCGGCCGCATTCGCGCCGGGGGCGGCGCTCCCACATACAAGCGCATTCCAATGGACAATCCGGGTTAATCCGCGTTTCTCTAGAGATGCCCTACACTTTCACTTGGTTGCTGTTGTTGAGTCCTGGTTTAACCCGCTACAATCCACAGACAGCATTGCCAGCTTTCTTTGAGGTGACACCGTGAAACTGCCCAACTTTCGCTTGCATACGCGTATTGCTGTAGTCACCCTTGCTCTGGTGGCTGCTGCCGCGCTGGGGTTGATGTTTGCCGAGGAGGCGCGCCTGCGCGAGGCTTACTTGAGCGAGCGGCATGCCGATCTTGATCGGGGAGTGCATATCCAAAAATTACGGCTGACGCAATCCATCAACACCCTGCGCCAGGATGTGCTGTTCCTGTCCAACGTCCCGCCCGTTTCCGGCATCGTGCGCGCCGCGCAGAACCGCAGCTACGATGCGCGCTATCGCAACACCACCCGAGTGTGGGAAGAACGCCTGCAAGGGATATTCTCCGCCTTCGCTACCGCCCACCCGGACTATTACCAGATTCGCTATATCGGTGTGGCCGACGCGGGGCGCGAGCTGGTGCGGATCCGTAATCTCAACGGGAAGCTGGAGGCAGTGCCCTCTGCCAAGCTGCAAGCAAGAGGAGAGTGGGAGTGGTTCAAGGCCACAGTCGGCTTGCCTCCGGGCGAAGTACACCTTTCCGGGTTTGAAAGGCATCATGGGGAGCTATCCAGGCCCGTTTTGCATGCGTCCACCCCCGTTTTTACCGAGCAGGGAGAAATCTTCGGCTTGGTGGTGATCGACATGGACGCAACGGAATTGCTGGAATCCGCCCGACAGGGGGTGCCACAGGAGGCGCAGACCTACATCGCCAATATGAACGGGCAATATCTGCTGCATCCCGACCCGAAGCGCGCATTCGCGTTTGATGCTGACGGCAGGAACGCGTTCGCCGCTGATTTCCCTGAAATCAAGGCAATTTTTGACCCGCAAACGGCGGGGCATCTGGATTATCTGTCGCCGCAAACCAACACGACAAAAAATGCCGATGCGGGCAGCATGCTGTTAGTGGATGCCGAGCGGATTCATTATGATCCGGCGTATCCGGCGCGTTTTCTGCTGCTGGCTTATGTCGTGCCGGATAGCGCGGTGGCGCGGCAATTGACCGCGATACCCGCCAGCCGAATCATCGGCGGATTTGCCGCCATGCTGCTGGTCGGCCTGCTTGCCATGCTGGTGTTGCGCCGGATGTTTGCGCCGCTCGAACAGATTACAGCTGCTGCCGAAAAAATTACCGCCGGCGAGCGCGATGTCCGCCTGCCGCAAAACGGCAGCGGCGAAATCGGCATTCTCAACAACGCCCTTGGCATCATGCTGGACAAGCTGGCGCGGCGTGAGCGGGATATTTCCAGGTTCAATGCCGTGCTTGAGGTGCGGGTGAATGAGCGCACCAAAGAATTAGGCGTTATTAATGCGCGGCTGGAAGAAGAGATCGTCACGCGCCGCCAGATCGAAGA
>CAZMWC010000381.1:0-1937 GCA_964569805.1 uncultured Gallionella sp. | reverse complement strand
GTGGCGCTGGCGATGCGGGAGAATGCTTCGGATGCCGTGCTGGCAGAGGCTTGCAGCGTGTTGCTGGCGGCGCGTCCGACGGCGGTGAATCTGCGCTGGGGCGTGGAAAAGATGCGTTCTTTGCTTGTGCCGTTGCCCGTGAACGAACGCGCCGCTGTGGCTTGGCAGGAAGCGGCGCGCATCGCCGATGAGGATGTGGCGATCAATGCGGCCATCGGCCAGCACGGCAGCGAAATCATTCGTGCGATTCATCAACATAAAGGTAGTACGGTCAATATCCTCACCCACTGCAACGCCGGCTGGCTGGCGACGGTGGATTGGGGCACGGCACTCGCGCCAATCTACACCGCGTTTGATGCGGGCATTCCGCTGCATGTGTGGGTGGACGAGACACGTCCGCGCAATCAGGGTGCCAGCCTCACCGCATGGGAACTCGGCCAGCACGGCGTGCCGCATACCGTGATCGTGGATAACGCGGGCGGGCATTTGATGCAGCATGGCATGGTGGATATGGCGATCGTCGGGTGCGACCGTGTCACCGCGCGCGGCGACGTGTGCAACAAGATCGGCACCTATCTCAAGGCGCTCGCGGCATCCGACAACGGCGTGCCATTCTATGTGGCGTTGCCCACCCCGACGATAGACTGGACATTGCAGGATGGTATAAAAGAGATACCCATCGAAGAGCGCGCTCAAGAAGAGGTGACGCATATCGCCGGGCTGTGTGATGACGGGCAGGTGCGTACGGTGCAGGTTACGCCACAGGGTTCGCGCGCCGCCAATTACGGCTTTGATGTGACCCCGGCGCGGCTGGTGACCGGGTTGATTACCGAGCGTGGCGTGGTGAAGGCGGATGCGGTGGCGATGCGGGCGTTGCGGTAAATTCATTGCAACCAGGATAATTCATTAAGGCCAATGTGTTTTGTAGGAGCGCAATTTATTGCGCGATAGCTTGGACACACAATCGCCCGATGAATCGGGCTCCTACGAGTGCCCGGCCATGAGCTTTACAGATATATTGAACAATTAACAGGAACAACAATGGAAAACCTCTGGAGCGATACAGAAGCAAACAAGCATCAGGGCATCCTGGCGGAGCGCGTTTATTCATCGCGGCTGCTCGGTGCGAATCCGAATCTGGTGCTGCACGGCGGCGGCAATACCTCGGTCAAGGGGGCGTGGAAGAACATTTTCGGCGAAGACGAAGCGACGCTGTTCGTCAAGGGCAGCGGCTCCGATCTCGCCACGATAGAGGCCAAAGACTTCGTTGCGGTGCGCCTCGATGCGATGCTGAAGTTGTCGCGCCTGAAAACCCTTTCCGACATCGACATGGCGCGTGAGCTTAAGCTGGCTTCGCTCGATCCGAACGCGCCCGCACCGTCGGTCGAGGCTATCCTGCACGCGCTGATTCCGCATCGCTTCGTCGATCACACCCATGCCGATGCGATCGTGACCATCACTAATACACCCGATGGTGAGGCGCGCATTCGCGAGCTGTTCGGCGATGAAGTCATCGTGTTGCCCTATGTGATGCCCGGATTCGACTTGGCCAAATTGTGTGCCGAGGTGTTTCCCGCACAAGCCACACCGCGCACCATCGGCATGGTGCTGATGAACCACGGCATCTTTAGCTTTGGCGACACCGCGAAGCAGTCCTATGACCGCATGATAGAGCTGGTCGGCAGAGCCGAAGATTACCTGAACAGGAACGCAGCGCTCGCGCCGTCAGCCGGTTTGGAATCCACCACTCATTGGTTCGAGTTGCCGGAGTTAAGAAAGAAAGTTTCTGCTGCCGCCGGATTTCCGATGCTGCTGCGTAGCAATAGCAACAATATCGCGCTGGCCTTCGCGCGCCAGCCGAACATCACTGCTATTTCGCAACGCGGCCCGGCCACGCCGGATCACATCATCCGCACCAAACGCTTGCCGATGCTCGG
>CAZMWC010000380.1:0-1938 GCA_964569805.1 uncultured Gallionella sp. | reverse complement strand
TCACCGCTCAACAGCGTGCCGCCGCTGATACCTCCGGCCAGCGTCAGCCCGCCCGTGCCAAACGCTCCGGCACTGCCGATATCCAGCGTGTTGCCGGTGTTGTCCAGCGTGCCATAAATACCCAGCGTTCCGCCCGTCCGGCTGTAGGTGCCCAGGTTCGCCAGCGTGAAGGTGTTGTATAGATTCAACGCGCCCGAAGTGACGTTCAGGCTTCCCAGGTTGTTCCACGCATTGGTCGGGTTGATGGCAAGCGTTCCGCCCGACACGTTCAGCACGTTCCCCGCGCCCAAGGTCAGGTTGGTCGGGTTCAGCGTCATCGTCCCCGCCGTCGCGTTGATCGTGCCGTTGTTGGTGAAGCTGGTCGGGTCGATGGTCATACCCCCGGTGATCGTGCCGTTGTTCACCCAGCCGCCGTTGGGATTCCAGTAGCTCAGGCCGCTCGATCCGGTCAGCGTCACGCCGGAACCGATCGTCACCACGCCGCTGTTGTTCAACATGTTCGAGAAGTAGCTACCCGTCTTGCTCACCGTCGCCGAGGTCGCCCCCGCCGCCAGCGCAATGTTCGCTGCCGCCGAGTTGAAGAACACCATGCTGGTGCCCGTGTTGAAGTTCACCCCGTCGGCCAGCAACAGGTCGCCGTTGATGTTCAGCGTGCCGCTCTCGGTCAGGTTGCCGCTGATCGTCACGCTGTTCAAGCTGCCGCTGCTGCTCGTCAGCACCGTGCCGTCACCGCTCAACAGCGTGCCGCCGCTGATACCTCCGGCCAGCGTCAGCCCGCCCGGGCCGAACGCGCCCGCATTGCCAATGTCCAGCACGTTGCCGGTGTTGTCCAGCGTGCCGGTTAGATTTACGGAACCACCTGTGCGGCTGAAAGTACCCAGCCCGGCGGTTGTCATTGTGCCGCCCAAGTTAAGCGTACCCGCCGACATATTGATAGTCCCGGTGTTGCTGAAGGCACCGCTGGTGGTGAGTATGCCTGTTCCGGAAAGCGCTAATGTGCCGCCAATGATGTTGGCATTGGTGAGCGTGGCCGTGCCAGTGGTATGGCTGATGGTTTTGCCGGTGGCGTCGATGGTGCCGCCATTCGGATTGAGCGTGACTGCGGCAAGATTGACCTGCCCGCCGCCTGCCGCATCGGAATCCGGGTTGAACACCATGTTCAACTGCCCCACCGAGGCGGTGATATTGGCATTCAGGTTGATGTTGTTGTGCGCGTTCAGCGTCAGTGTAGCGCTGGCTCCGGCTGTTTTGCTGATGGCGCTGGCGACAATGATGTCGCCGGCCTCAAGATTTGTGCCGCCCGTACCCGTGGTAATGACCACGTTCGTGCCCAAATTCAGCGCCGCCTGTATGGTGGCAGTAGTCAGGATGGAGGTATCGTTGGTGGTGAGGAAGTTGGGGTTGCCGCCAATGTTTGTGTCAACGCCCGTTGCCTGGATGGTGATGTTGTTGGGGTCGAGCAGCCAGGTGCCTCCTTGCCCCATTGCCGCAGAAACATCGGCTGGGTTGGTGACGTCCAGATGGCGCTTGCCTGAAGTCTCGACGAAGCCGCCGTTGCCGCCGTTCGCGCCGCCTCTGGCGGAGATGCTGCCGTAGGCGCGGGTGGTGTCGTCTGCCCAGACGATGACCTTACCGCCATCACCTTTCTGGGTCGCATCCGCGCTGATCGTTGCCGTCTGTGCAACATAAGTTACTTGCGCATTCTGCACATCGGGATTCCCTTCGACTCCGCTCAGGGCAGGCTTGCCCTGGTAGTCGCCGCCTACCAGAACCGTTCCGCCGCCTTGCGTACCGTTAGCAGTGACGGTTGCCCCGTCCATGATGCCGACTTGATTACCGAGCGCCTGGATGGTGCCGCCTGTTGTGCCGTTGGCTGTGACCGTGCCGGATATTTCTGTACGCTGTGTTGCCTTGAACACGATCTTGCCGCCTTGCATC
>CAZMWC010000379.1:0-1945 GCA_964569805.1 uncultured Gallionella sp. | reverse complement strand
TGGCGGAAGCGCGCTTGTCCGGCATCGTCCAGCGGGAACTCGCGCGCGGGCAGCAGGCGTATCTCCGGCACGGGATATAGCGTGCGCTGCGTGTCCACATCAAAGGTGGCGATGGTCTCGATCTCGTCGTCGAACAGATCGAGGCGGTAGGGCAGCACGCTGCCCATGGCGAACAGATCGATGATGCCGCCGCGCACGCAATACTCGCCCGGGGTGAGCACCTGCTGCACATGGTTGTAGCCCGCCAGCGTCATCTGCGCGCGGAAGGCATCGAGATCGAGCTTGCCGCCCTTCTTGAGGAAGAAGGTATAGGCGGCGAGATATTCCACCGGCGGCAGCGGATACAGCGCGGTGGTGAGCGGCACGATGACTACGTCACATGCAGGGATTGAAGATTGTTTTTGCGAGTTTTTGTCTTGCGACAAAATACCTGCTTGACCCACTTCTCGTTCGCCTGGCTTCGCCCCCCTCGCTTCGCTCTCCCCGCTTGCGGGATAACCAGCGACTTGGCTGGCGTTGTTTGCCAGCTTAGTCGAATGGCTAGTAGTTCCATCAGAGGATTGAGGAGAGGGGCGGGCGGATTTTTGCCCGAGGCTGCGGATGTGGTGCAGCGTGGCGAGGCGTTCCGAGATCAGATCCTGATGCGGCGAAAAATGGTCGTAAGGCAGCGTTTCCCAGTCCGGCAGCAGATATATGCGCAGTTTTGGATTGAAGAACGGTATTTCCTCGAACAACCGCTGCGCCTCCAGCGCGTTGGCGGCGATGACCACCAGCGGCGCGGTTTTTTGCGCGAGTTGCGCCAGTGCCAGCGCGTCGGACGAGCCGTGCAGGTTGGTATAGTGCGGGCGGGAATGGGATGAGGTGAACAGCATGAAAATGGCCTGCAACAAAGGCGCGCATTATAAGCCAAGCAAAGTGGTTTCCTTTACAATCACGACATGTCTGAATTCCACGCTTTGGTTCCCGCCGCCGGTTTCGGCGCGCGCATGGGCAATGAGTTGCCCAAACAATATCTGCCCATCGCGGGCAGGCCGATGATCGCGCATGCGCTCGATACGCTGTGTGCCTGTGCCGAACTGGCAACCGTGTTCGTGGTGCTGTCGCCCGGCGACACGCAGTTCCACACTTACGATTGGTCGCGCTATGGCGATAAATTGCAGCCCTTGTTCTGCGGCGGCGCGACGCGCGCCGAGAGCGTGGCGAACGGTTTGCTGGCCTCCGAGCTGGAGCCGGATGACTGGGTGCTGGTACACGACGCGGCGCGCCCCTGTCTGACGCAGGCGCATCTGGCCAAGCTGATCGCCGAGCTGCGCGATGACGCGGTGGGCGGCATCCTCGCCATGCCGGTGGCGGATACGCTCAAGCGCGCCGACGCGCAGCAGCGTATCGAACACACCGAGCCGCGCGAAGGCCTGTGGCAGGCGCAAACGCCGCAGATGTTCCGCGCCGGGTTGTTGGCCGAGGCATTGAGCCGTTGCAGCAAGGTGACGGACGAAGCCTCCGCCATCGAGGCATTGGGGCTGCAACCCAAGCTGGTGTTAAGCGAGCCGATCAATTTCAAGGTGACCTACCCGCAGGATTTGCTGCTGGCGGAGTTGTTGTTGAATCAAAAGAGGTAGGGTGGGCACGTTTTTTGTGCCCACGCTGAGTTTCGAACCGCGTGGGCACAAAAACGAGCCCACCCTACGGGAGGCAATGAATATGCGTATCGGACAAGGTTTCGACGTGCACCAACTGGTGGCAGGGCGCAAGCTCATCATCGGTGGGGTAGAAATTCCACATGAAAAGGGGCTGCTCGGCCACTCCGATGCCGATGTGCTGCTGCACGCGATCTGCGACGCGCTGCTGGGCGCGGCGGCGCTGGGCGACATCGGCAAGCATTTCGCCGACACCGACGCGAAATTCAAGAATATTGACAGCCGCATTTTATTGCGCGAGGCCATGC
>CAZMWC010000378.1:734-1948 GCA_964569805.1 uncultured Gallionella sp. | reverse complement strand
CGCATCTCGCGCAGGGCGACCTGCGCTTCGAGCCGCGCGCCGCGCTGGCTTCCGGCGCGGACGGGCTGGACGACATCCGCCGCATCGTCGCGGATGCAAAGGAACATCTCAAGGCCAATGGCTGGCTGCTGTTCGAGCACGGCTACGACCAGGTCGAACGGGCGCGCGAATTGCTGCGGCAGAACGGGTACGCCGAGGTGTTTTCGGCGCGCGATCTGGCGGGCATCGAGCGGGTGAGCGGCGGAAGAGTGGCCTGATGGGCGCTATTTGGAAAACAGCCCGTCATTGCGAGCCCCGCAGGGGTGCGGCAATCCAGTTATTAGCCTGACTTCTGGATTGCTTCGTCGGCTACGCCTTCTCGCAATGACCTAACCGGGGCGGCGCTTTGGACCGTTTGTCAGCCCCCGGCCTTTCCGGCATAATTCGCTCCGCCGTTCAGACCAATGGGAGAGTGTGTCAGTCGCTTCAGCGACCCTGACACCGCCGAAGGCGCAACACCCGCAACCGCTCAGGCTCAAGGAACCACTGGTACAGGCAAATCTGGAGAGCGCTGCATTATGCGGCCACCGAAGGGGCAGGCAACGTGAGTTGTAATCTCTCAGGTACCAAGGACAGATGGGGCGCAGCAGATTTCTGCTGCGCCTTTTTTCATTTTAGTTACGACTAACCTGAAGGTAAGTCTGCACTGAAACTTTGTTTTTAGAAAGTCAACATGACGTTAAAACAAACCCCGTTGAATGCAGCACACCGCGCGATGGGCGCGAAGATGGTCGATTTCGGCGGCTGGGATATGCCGGTGAACTACGGTTCGCAGATCGACGAGCATCACCAGGTGCGCAACGATTGCGGCATGTTCGACGTATGCCACATGCGCATCGTGGACGCGAAGGGCGACGGCGTGCGCGCCTTCCTGCGCTACCTGCTGGCGAACAACGCCGACAAGCTCACCCAGCCTGGCAAGGCGCTCTACAGCGCCATGTTGCGCCCGGATGGCGGCGTGATCGATGACCTCATCATCTATTTCATGAGCGAGCAGTGGTTCCGTATCGTGGTGAACGCGGGCACGGCGGACAAAGACATCGCGTGGATGAAGCAGCAGGCCGCTGAGTTCAATGCCCCTCACCCTAACCTTCTCCCAAAGGGAGAGGGGATAAAACCTATCACCATCACCTCGCGCGACGACCTGGCGATGGTCGCGGTGCAAGGCCCGAATG
>CAZMWC010000378.1:0-724 GCA_964569805.1 uncultured Gallionella sp. | reverse complement strand
AAAAACCAAAACCGAAGGACTGCAAGTATTCCAGGCCGCAGACTGCGGCGAATACTTCGTGGCGCGCACCGGCTACACCGGCGAGGATGGCTTCGAGATCATGCTGTCGAAAGAGAAGGTCGAGGAGTTCTGGTACGCGCTGAACAAGGCGGGCGTGCCGCCCATCGGCCTCGGCGCGCGCGACACACTGCGCCTCGAAGCCGGCATGAACCTCTATGGACAGGACATGGACGAGAGCGTAGGCCCGCTGGAATCTGGCCTTGGCTGGACGGTGGACCTGAAGAGCGAACGCAACTTCATCGGCAAGGCGGCGCTGCTCGCAAACCCGCCAAGCAAGAAGCTGGTCGGGCTGGTGCTGCTGGACCGCGGCGTGCTGCGCGGCCACCAGAAGGTGCACACCGCGCACGGCGAAGGCGAGATCACCAGCGGCAGTTTTTCGCCGACCCTGAACCAGTCGATCGCGCTGGCGCGCGTGCCAAAAGAAGTGCAAACCGGCGACCAGGTACAGGTGGCAATTCGCGATAAAATGCTCGCGGCGAAGGTGGTGAAGTATCCGTTCGCGCGCAACGGTAAAAGCTGTTTGCAGACGTAAGGTTTGCAGGGTGGGCACAATGTGCCCACGCGGAAATTGGTGGGCAACGAGTTGCCCACCCTACGGGATGATCGATTAACTATTGGAGAACTGCATGAGCAACCCGAGCAATCTGAAATACACCGCCTCCCA
>CAZMWC010000377.1:0-1955 GCA_964569805.1 uncultured Gallionella sp. | reverse complement strand
CCGCGCCGTGGTGGAAGACAAGCCGGAAGTGAAAAAAGCGGGCGGCGTGTTCTACACTCCGGCCTACATCGTGCAATACATCGTAGCTCACACCGTCGGCAAGCTGCTGGAAGGCAAGACCCCCAAACAGGCGGCGGGCATCGCCATCCTCGATCCGGCCTGCGGGTCGGGATCGTTCCTGATCGGCGCATACCAATACCTGCTCGACTGGTATCTGGCGCGCTATGTGGCAGAAGGCGCGGAGAAACACAGCAAGGGCAAGGACGCGCGCCTGCGCCACAGCACATCGGGCGAATGGCGGCTCACCACGGCGGAAAAGAAACGCATCCTGCTCGAGCATATCTACGGCGTGGACATCGACGCGCAGGCGGTGGAAGTCACCAAGCTGTCGCTGCTGCTCAAGGTACTGGAAGGCGAATCCGACCAGACGCTCACCAGCCAGATGAAGCTGTTTCACGAGCGCGTACTGCCCGACCTGGAGCACAACATCCAGTGCGGCAATTCGCTGATCGGGCCGGACTTCTACGACAGCCAGCTCGATCTGGATGACGAGACCACGCAGCGCATCAACGTGTTCGACTGGCAGGCTGCGTTCCCGCAGGTATTCAATTCGGATGTAGGAGCGCCCCCTGGGCGCGATTCTGTCCATAAGCGCGATTCGCGCGCAGGGCACGCTCCTACAACGACGCATTCTCCGTCCGGCGGTTTCGATGTAGTGATCGGGAACCCGCCGTATGTGAGGCAGGAAACCTTGGGCGCGGAATTCAAGCACTATGCGCGGCAGCATTACACCGCCTACGCGGGCACTGCCGATTTGTATGTGTATTTCATCGAGCAATCGCACCGCCTGTTGCGTAAAGGCGGCTGTTACGGCGTGATCTGTTCCAACAAATTCATGCGCTCCAATTACGGCAAACCGCTGCGCGACTACCTCGCCACCCAGACCACCCTGGACCGTATCGTGGACTTTGGCGAACTGCCGGTATTCCAGAACGCCGCCACTTTTCCCGCCATTATTCTCACGCGCAACACCCGCACCAAACGGCAGCAATTTGACTACGCGCCGATCAAGCGACTGGATTTCGGCTCGCTTGACGACGAAGTGGCCGCCACGGCGCGCAGCCTCGATGACCGCGCGCTGGCCGGGGAGAACTGGACATTGGCCGACAGCGGCGAACTCGATGTTCTGGAAAAAATGCGGCGTGCCGGTATGCCGCTGGGCGAATATGCGAATAGCGAAATTTATCGTGGTGTGTTGACCGGGCTGAATGAAGCCTTCGTGATTGACGGCGACACGCGCGCCGCGCTAATCCGCCGGGACAAGAAATGCGCGGCGCTTATCAAACCGTTCGTGGTGGGCGACCATGTGCGCAAATACCACATCCGCCCCAGCGATAGCTGGCTGATCCTGCTGCCCAAAGGCTGGACACGCGCGCAGATGCAACAGGCCAGCCCCAGCGAAACACAGGCGTGGGCTTGGCTTACAGCCCGTTACTCCAGCCTCGCCGAATGGCTGCAACCCTTTGCTGACAAGGCACGCAAACGCACCGACCAGGGCGATTACTGGTGGGAATTGCGCGCTTGCGATTACTACGACAAATTCGAGCAGCCGAAAATCATTTACCCGGAAATCGCGATGGCTTCGCGTTTTGCGTTTGATGGCACCGCAGTCGTTACCAACAAAACGGCTTTCATCATTCCGCGAGCCGACAAATATTTGCTGGGGGTTCTCAACTCAAAATTGGCATGGCTGTTCTTCAAGCGCGTTTGCTCCGTTCTGGGTGATGCCGACAAACGCGGCAGACTGACTATGCAAACCATTTACGTGCGGCAATTACCTATTCGCGTAATCAACCAAAAGAACAAACAAGACCGTGCCGCTCACGACGACATCGTGAAGCTGGTCGAAAAAATGCTCGCCCTGCACCAGCAACTCGCCGCAGCAAAAACCCCGC
>CAZMWC010000376.1:0-1956 GCA_964569805.1 uncultured Gallionella sp. | reverse complement strand
TTGTTGGCCTTGAGGTAATCGGGCAAAGATTGCGTGCTGCGGAAGTTGCTCACCGTCAGGGAAAGATCGCGGATGATCAGGCCGCTGGCGAACACCTGGCGCGATTCCACATCTTCGGTGTTCACCCCGACGTTGCCGATATGCGGGTAAGTCAGCGTGACGATCTGCCTGCAATAAGACGGGTCAGTGAGGATTTCCTGATAACCGGTCATCGCGGTATTGAACACCACCTCGCCGACGCTGCTGCCCGATGCTCCGATGGCCGTTCCGCGAAACACTGTCCCATCGGCTAAAACTAAAATGGCAGGACTTGTTTGCGACACCGGATACTCCCTCGAACTGGACATAACAGGCTGTTGAAAAACTACTGCGCTCGACACAACCGCGTTGTTCAAGGGCTCAAAATGCTCATTTACCATTAGTAAACTCCGCTTTTTCGCCCTTTCGCGCCTTGTTCTGTCATCGCTCGCGACGTTTTTCAACAGCCTGATAAAGAAGCGGGACGAACCTTGCGTTCATCCCGCCTTGAAAACCAGTGGCGATTATAGCCGAAGAAGGCCGTGCTATCAAATCCGGCACACGCCTCAAGCGCGCCAAGCACAGCTTGGCAACGCCATATGGGCACCTCTAAAAATTCAAATTTTTAAGCAAGACAAGGCGCGAACAAAAAATTGCGACGCAGCATATGTCTGATATGTAAGGAGTAATTTTTTGTGAGCAACGCAGTATTGCGACAAAATTTGGATTTTTAGAGATGCCCATATATCAAACTTGCAGGCCAGAAATAGTGCGGCGATGCCGCGCCAGATACAGCGGTGTCCAGGCGTGGGGAATCTTGTAGACAAAGTTGTAGCGTGCCACATGGTAGCTCGGGTCGAAGCCGTAGAAGTTGAGTTTCATGTGTTGCAGTTCTTCGGCACGGTAGGCATCCAGCGGTTTTTCCCGCTCATCGCGCTCGCGCCGCGCGACCTTTTCCTGCAATAGCGCGGAATAGTCCGGGCTGGCGGCCAAGCCTTCGGCGATCTGTTCGATGCTTGCCAGAAAATCTTCCCGATCAATTCCGAAACAGCCGTCGATCAACCCCATCTCTTGCGCTTCTGCCGCACCCACCGGCAGGCGGTTCTGCGTCAGCGCCGCCGCCCTCGCCTCACCCACGCGCCCCGGCAGCAAATAAGTCCAGTATTCCGAGCCGTACAGGTTGCCCATGCCCTTGTAGTGCGGGTTGAACACCACGCCCTCGCGCGCATAGACGTGATCCGCCGCCAGCGACAGGAACACGCCGCCCGCCCCGGCATTGCCCTGCAACGCGGCGATGGTGAGCTGGCTGCCGGTGGTGGCGATGGCGCGCGTCAGGTCGTTCATCGCGTTGATGTTGCGCCAGGATTCATCCGCCGGGCTGGCGGCGGCTTCGATGCAGTTGAGATGGATGCCGTTCGACCAGAAGTCCGCGCCGCCCATCAATACGATCACCTGCATCTCGCGTTGCGTGGCGGCCAGATAAGCCTCGCGCAGCCGTTCACATTGCTTGGTACTCATCGCGCCGTTGTAGAAATCGAAATGCAGATAGCCGACGTTGTTCTTCCGCTCGAACCAGATGTCGCGGTAAGTTTCGCCAGTGCTTGGCGAAAATGCATCGAGCGGCGCTTCCGGCACACCGGCCAAATGTCCTTCCAGCACCAGTGTGGCCGGCAATTTGAAGTTAGGCCCAAACCCCTCCCAACCTCCCCTTGTCAGGGGAGGGGCGCTCTCTGCTCTCCCCCTGACAAGGGGGAGCTGGAGGGGGTTTGAGCCCAAGTAATTCTGATTGAACGTGCGCTCCCCTTCGCTCTTGAACTTCAAATGGCCGATCCACACCGCACCGTCCGATGTTGTACGGCAGATCGCGCCATTGCGCCGGGCGATGATCGCGCCCGGCTGGCTGCCGCGCAGCGTGTCTTCGGCACAGGCATCGAACAG
>CAZMWC010000375.1:0-1959 GCA_964569805.1 uncultured Gallionella sp. | reverse complement strand
GCGCACTTACTTGGAGGTGAAAGTCCTCTACTCGCCCTGCAAGGGGAAGAGTTAGCTGAACGGCAAGGATGTCGCGGGCGACTGCGAATCTGGAGGAAGCCGAAGGCAAAGCGCTGGCCTGACGAACAGGAAGCGGATACGAGGCGGCGTAGCGGGGAGAGATGTCCGATATCATCAAAGCCCATACTTGTACGGAACGCTACGACGTATATCCGACAGGCATAAGCGTGAAGGTGAGTGCGCAATACACGGGGAGATCTGCAAGCGTGCCTTGTGCTACCGACATCGAGAGGTGTTGGGATGCGCATGCAGAAGTCAGCAGAGGGCATAGTAGGTCAAGGGCGAAACGGTACAACCGAGAAGATCACTGACTGAAGGCCTGAACATTGAACAACGCGATTAGGACATTCGACCTCGATGCAGATTGATGAAGCAACAAAGCAGAGAACTGCTACCCGAGCGGAAAGAGACGAACGGATTTCGTCAATGGCCGGGCTGGGTGCTGAGATAGGCACGGCGGCGGATGGGCAAACGAAAGCGGAAGGGCTGCGGCAGATGGACGCCGTAGTCGAACGTAGCAACCTCTGGCGGGCGTATGAGCGGGTCATGCGGAACAAGGGCGCGGCAGGAGTCGATGGACTCACTGTGGTCGAGTTCAAGGCATGGCTGCAACAGCACTGGCCGAGTATCAAGGCAGCACTTCTGGCTGGCGATTACATACCGGCGGCGATCCGCAAAGTGGACATACCCAAGCCAAATGGCGGGGTGCGTACGCTGGGCATCCCGACGGTGTTAGACCGCTTGATCCAGCAGGCGTTGCTGCAAGTTCTGCAACCTGAATTCGAGCCTGAATTTTCCGAGCACAGCTATGGGTTCCGACCGGGCCGCAATGCATGGCAAGCGGTGCAACGAGCGCAGAGCTATATTGGGGGTGACCGCCGTTGGGTGGTTGACCTCGATTTGGAGAAATTCTTTGACCGGGTGAATCACGATATTTTGATGTCGAGGATAGCGCGGCAAGTCAAAGATGACCGGGTACTGAAACTGATCCGGCGTTATCTGGAAGCGGGCATGATGTCAGAGGGAATCGTCAGCGCGAGAACGGAAGGCACGCCGCAAGGCGGGCCGCTGTCGCCCCTGCTGTCGAATATTCTGCTGACGGATTTAGACCGTGAACTGGAACGCCGGGGGCACCGGTTCTGTCGCTATGCGGACGACTGCAATATTTACGTCAAAAGCGAAGCGGCAGGACAGCACGCGATGGAGGCAATCACCGACTACTTGGAGAAGAAGCTGAAGCTTCAGGTGAATCGGGACAAGAGCGCCGTCGCACGGCCTTGGCAGCGAAAGTTTCTGGGCTACAGTGTCACTTGGCACAAGCAGCCACGTCTTAAAATCGCCGACAGTAGTTTGAAGCGGTTCAAAGACAGGGTGCGAGAGATCATTGTCGGAAATGCCTCGCGCAATCTCGGCAAAACGGTCGAAGCGCTCAACCCGGTGCTGCGTGGCTGGACATCGTACTTTCGACTGACCGAGGTAAAAGGTGTGTTGCAGGAACTTGACGGATGGATTCGGCGCAAACTGCGCTACCTGCTATGGCGGCAATGGAAGCGCCCTGCCACCCGGAATAAGCGGCTGCAAGCGCGAGGTTTGGATGAGACGCGCGCATGGAAATCGGCAAGCAACGGACGCGGCCCTTGGTGGAACGCCGGAGCGAGCCACATGAACGCGTCCTATCCAAAACGCTTCTTTGACGAATTGGGGTTGGTTTCGTTGCTGGATACCCAGCGACGCTTCCAGCATGTTTAATGAACCGCCGTATGCGGAACCGCATGTACGGTGGTGTGAGAGGGCGACGGGGGTAACTCCGTCCCCTACTCGATAATGTTTATCGATCAGCTCTGCTCGCAAATTGCCACTGTCACGTGGGCAGCGTGATTCGCTGAATCAGGTATATAT
>CAZMWC010000374.1:0-1963 GCA_964569805.1 uncultured Gallionella sp. | reverse complement strand
TCTTCTACGCCGCCGGCGTGCGCGTGATGGAAAACGCCTGCTCCGCGTGTATCGGACAGGGCTTTTCGCCACCCAGCAACGGCGTGATGTTGTCCACGGCTAATCGCAATTTCGAAGGTCGTTCCGGTACCGAAACTGCCGCCGTGCATCTGGTCAGCCCGGTTACTGCCGCGGCCAGCGCCGTGATGGGCGTTCTGACCGACCCGCGCGACCTGCTCGGCGACAACCACAATCTCGACATCAAGATTGTTCCGCCGGTCGTGGATATGGACGCCTATGTCAAGCCGCTGCCACCCGCAGAAGCCGCCAAGGTAGTGATGCGTTACGGCCCCGACATTGCACCGCTGCCGACGCTGGACCCGTTGCCAGCCAAGTTGTCCGGTGAGGTGCTGCTCAAGCTCGGCAACGAGATCACCACCGACCATATCCAGCCCGCCGGCAAGTACCTGTCGCTGCGTTCCAACGCGGACGAGTACGCGAAGCAGGCGACCTTTGTCCAGGTGGACAAGACCTTCAGCACCCGCGCGGCGGCAGTGCGCGATGCGGGCGGTCACGGCTTCATCGTGGCGGGCGACGGCTACGGCATGGGCAGCTCGCGCGAGCATGCCGGACTGTGCCCGCGCATCCTCGGCGTGCGCGCCATCGTGGCCAAGGGCTTCGAGCGCATCCACCTGGCTAACCTCGCCAACTTCGGCATCCTCGGGCTGACCTTCGAGAATCCGGCTGATTTTGAGCGCATCCAGCAGGGCGCCAAAGTGTCTCTCGATACCTCGGGCCTGGAAAGCGGACAGATGAAACTGGTCGTTGAAGGTCTTGGTGATCTTCCAGTCAAGCTCGCGCAGGGCAAGGAAGATATCCCGATGATCCGTGCCGGCGGCGCGCTCTCGTTGTTCGCCAGCCAGATGAAGGCGGCTTAAATCACTGGATGTAGGAGCCCGATTTATCGGGCGATTTGCTTCGTGCTATCGCGCAATAAATTGCGCTCCTACATTACTTAATTGAAGAGGAAAAATCATGACCACAGCAAAAATTTACTGGACGAAAATCGATGAAGCGCCGGCGCTGGCAACCTATTCCCTGTTGCCTATCGTGCAGGCCTTCACCAAGGCAGCCGGTGTTGATGTCGAAGCGCGCGATATTTCCCTGGCCGGCCGGATCATTGCGAATTTTCCAGAGAACCTGACCGACAGCCAAAAAATCCCCGATGAGCTGACGGCTCTGGGCGAACTCACGCTGAAACCGGAAGCCAATATCATCAAGCTGCCGAACGTCAGCGCGTCGGTACCGCAACTCAAGGCGGCAATCAAGGAATTGCAGTCGCAGGGTTACAAGATTCCGGACTTTCCGGAAAATCCACAGAACGATGCCGAAAAGGAACTCAAGATCCGTTTCGGCAAGATTCTGGGCAGCGCCGTCAACCCGGTGTTGCGCGAAGGCAATTCGGATCGCCGCGCCGCTCTGTCGGTGAAGAATTTTGCGCGCAAGCATCCGCACCGCATGGGCAAATGGAGCCCCGATTCCAAGACTCATGTGGTGCACATGAGTGGTGGTGATTTTTACGGCAGCGAAAAATCCGCAACGGTCAGCGAAGCCGGCAATGTTCGTATCGAGTTCGTCGGCGCGGATGGCGCTATCAAGGTGCTGAAGGAAAAGACAGCGCTCAAGGCAGGCGAGGTGATCGACGCGTCAGCCATGAACTGCCGCGCGTTGCGCAAGTTCTATGCAGAGCAGATCGCGGAAGCGAAGAAAGAGCCGAACGTGCTGCTGTCGCTGCACCTCAAGGCGACGATGATGAAGATTTCCGATCCTATTCTGTTCGGCCATGCCGTGACGGTATACTTCAAGGACGTGTTCGACAAGCATGCGGTGACCATCAAAGAGCTCGGCGTTAACGTCAATAACGGCTTTGGCGACCTGCTGGCGAAAATCGCCACGCTGCCGGATGCCAAGCGCGCCGAGATCG
>CAZMWC010000373.1:0-1975 GCA_964569805.1 uncultured Gallionella sp. | reverse complement strand
CCGGGCACCGAAATGCTGGCGCGCACCGCCTCGATCACATCGCCGCTGCGAATGACGATTTCCTCGCCGCTGACGATGTCCGTCGCCACGGCGGCAAAGAGCTTCGGCAGTGTTTCGATGGAATCGGCATGGATATGCGCGCGCGCCAGTGCGCTGATCCTGGTGCCGTCGAGCAGGCCGGATTTGGGCAGCACAACATCGAAGAAGGATGCCGTTTTTTTCCAGTCAAAGGTTAGAAAAGTGGCCTCCAGCTCGTCCAGCTTGCCAGCAGCATGGATCGCACCGATGAGCGCACCCATGCTGGTACCTGCAATGAATTCCACCTCGATACCGGCATCCTCGATGGCCCTGATCACTCCCAAGTGCGCAAGACCGCGCGCTGAACCGCTGCCCAACGCCAGACCGATTCTGGGGCGGCGATCGGGGTTGCTGTTGATGGCTTCACTCGATATGGCAGCATTTTTCATTCTTGTCTTTCATCAGTGCCATGTTCTGGCACGAAAGGAGCATGGCAGATTGTAAACTGCCCACCATAAAACTGGCACTGACATCGTAGAATATGCCGCGCTACAATACGGCCACACCTGATAATCTTTCGCTCATGTTCAAAGCCTTCCGTATTTTCATTCTTCTGCTAATCTTTGCCGGCATCGCTCTGGGCACATGGCGTGCCAAGATACAGGCGGTAGAGTGGAAGTATGAGCTACCGGTTAATATTTACCTTATTAACGGTGACGACAGTACGGCGGTGGCGGAATATTTGCGCGGCCTGACTATAAAAGACTTCAAGCCCATCGAAACATTCATGCTCGATGAAGCAAAGCGCTATGGCCGCGCATCCAACGCTTCCATAGAAATCAGGCTGGGTGGAAAAATTGAAACACAGCCGCCGGAACCCCCGCGCAATGGTAGCGCCTTAGAGGTGATCGCATGGAGTTTGAAAATGCGCTGGTGGGCTTACCGCAACACTGACACGGTCGGATCGAGCACGCAGGTGAAAATGTTCTTGCTGTATTTTGATCCGGTGCAAAGACAGCGTCTGGGTCATTCTACCGGCTTGCAGAAAGGCATGATCGGGCGGGTCAATGTCTTTGCCTCACGCGACATGGCAAAGCAGAATAACGTGATCATCACGCATGAATTCCTGCACACCCTGGGCGCCACCGACAAGTACGACCCCGCGACCAATCAACCCTTCTATCCGGACGGTTACGCCAATCCAGATCTCCAACCGCTTCACCCACAACGTTTCTCCGAAATCATGGCGGGGCGCACCCCCCTGTCACAGACCGAAGCCGTAACGCCAGCGAGCTTGAATGACGCGATTATCGGCAGCAAGACCGCGCAGGAAATTAACTGGTTTTAGGGATGAATCCGCCAGATTTATCCGTGCATACCGGTACATGGAAGCGGAGCTTGGCAAATCCAGCAATCGACCAGTTGCTGCCATTCGCGTTTCCGGCTTCGTAGGATGTGGTGAGCTTGCGAACCGCATCGATCGCAAACGATGCGGTTGTCACCACATCCTACGAGCTCTGCGGAAATTCGGTTTAGGAGGGAATCCTTACTCGCGTAAGGCGTAATGTAGGGTGCCAATAAGCGAAGCGCATTGCACCGGGTGTTTTGCGAGTTGAGCGACAAGTCGCACATCCCCGCGAACCACATTTCATTCGGCGCAACACCGATTGCGCTCTGCGCGGGCTACAGCCGCTGCGGTCGATTACCAGCCATTGGCCAATTTCAGCCAGGCCGCAAGGTTTGGTTCCGTTTAACCGAGCAACTCCTTTTCGATATGCTTCAAGGCATTGCGCATCTCCGCCACGATAAGTCTATCTGCGGCGTTTGCATCGTATTCCGGCATATCTAAACTGAATATTGCTCGGTATTTTTCAATCAGACATTTTACGTCGCAGACGATATCGTTGCGAAGTCTAACCAGTTCCATCTGTTCGATTATCGCCATATCATTTCCTCC
>CAZMWC010000372.1:0-1980 GCA_964569805.1 uncultured Gallionella sp. | reverse complement strand
GCGAGCCCAGATCGGAGCCCGAGCCGGGCTCGGAGTAGCCCTGGCCCCACCAGTCGCTGCCGTCGACGATGCGCGGCAGAAAGTGTTGCTGCTGCGCCGGATTGCCGAAGGCCATGATCACCGGTGCCACCATCTTGAGGCCGAAGGGCAGTTGCAGCGGCGCACCCGCGTCAGCGCATTCCTCGTCGAAAATATGCTGCTGCACTGCGTTCCAGCCGGTGCCGCCGAAAGCCGTTGGCCATCCCACCGCGCCCCATCCCTGCGCGTGCAGTATCTGTTGCCAGCGGACGAAATCGTTTTTCTCGAGATGTTTGCCGCCGTGCACCTTGCGGCTGATTTCGGCGGGCAGTTTCGCGCGCAGGAAGCTGCGCACTTCTTCCCTGAACGACTGCTCCGCGGCAGTGAAATTGAGATCCATAAGGGGTCCTTTGAGCTTGCGCAATCGCGCTGTAGAACTGCATAGCGGAACAATGTTCCACACTGAATAATCGTACGCGAGTTCGCCGACGATGGCAAGGCGCAGCATTGTCCAATGGGGTATGAGTCTGGGCGGGGAGCGTGAATCCAATGGGGTATGAGTCTGAACGGGTAGCCGGGGTCGATCAATATGCGAGGCATGGTGATCGAAATGAACGACGAGCAACTACTTACCTTGGCGGATTTACAGGGATTTTTGGACGGGACCGTGACGATGGATTTCACGGTGGCAGAAGACGAGCGATACGCGTTCATTGCGCGTACCGTCAAGCGCTTCGGCTACGGGCGGTTGAAGCGCGCCGGCAAGGCCGTGGTGCTGCGCTTTCTGGAGCGTGTCAGCGGCTACTCGCGCCAGCAGATCAGTCGCCTGGTCAAACGGGGCAGCGAGCGGCGAGCGCTGGTCAAGCGCTACAGTGGCTCGCGAACGAGTTTTGCCCGCACCTACACCAGCAGCGACGTGCTGCTGCTGGCGCATACCGATACCCTGCACGGCACGCTCTCCGGTCTGGCGACCAAGAAGCTCATGGAGCGGGCCCATGGGGTCTTCGGCGATGTCCGCTACCAACGCCTGGCGACGATCTCGGTGGCGCACCTGTACAACCTGCGCCAGCGCCCCGGTTACCAGCAGCAGCGCCAGGTCTGGACCAAGACCCGACCGACGCCGGTGCCCATCGGCGAGCGCCGCGCGCCGGCCCCCAATAACCGGCCCGGCTACCTGCGCGTGGATAGCGTCCATCAGGGCGATCAGGACGGACTGAAAGGGGTGTATCACATCAACGCCGTCGACTGCGTGACCCAGTACGAGGGCGTCGCCACCTGCGAGCGGATCAGCGAGGCTTTCCTGATTCCCGTGCTGGAAGCCCTGCTGCAAAGCTTTCCCTTCGCGATTCTGGGCTTTCATACCGACAACGGCTCCGAGTACATCAACCGCGAGGTCGCGAAACTGCTCAATAAGCTGCTGATCGAGGAACAGACCAAATCGCGCTCCCGGCACTGCAACGACAACGCCCAGGCCGAGTCCAAGAACGGCGCCATCGTGCGCAAGCACCTAGGCTACAGCCACATCCCGCAGCGCTTTGCCGCACCGGTCAATGACTTCTGCCGCGACTTCCTCAACCCGTACATCAACTTCCACCGGCCCTGCCTGTTCGCCGAAACCATCACCGATGCCAAGGGCCGGCAGCGCAAGCGCTATCCGTACAGGCTGATGATGACGCCCTACGAAAAGCTCAAGTCGCTGCCGCAGGCGCAGACCTTCCTCAAGCCGGGGATCACCTTCGCACACCTTGATGAACTGGCCGGCGCGATGAGCGACAATGCGGCGGCGGAGCGCATGAACGAGGCTCGTTCAAGGCTCTTCAAAACTATTTTTAACCGATCGAAAACGGCCGCCTGATCAGACCAAAAAGCGAAAAGCGAAGGGGCTGTGGGTATGTGGATAGCTCGCCTGACGGCGACCTCCCCACATACCCACAGCCCCGCCAAACGCCAGATCTTTTCTAT
>CAZMWC010000371.1:0-2006 GCA_964569805.1 uncultured Gallionella sp. | reverse complement strand
GTCGCGGCAAAAGCGTGGAATACCTTCAACGAACGCTCCGGTTCATTTGCCGACGAACACTCCACTTTGTAATGGCACAGTTCGACGTTCACCGGAATATCGGCAAACAACGGGAAACCATTCCCTATGTCGTCATCGTTCAATCATCCCTGTTTGACAGCTACCGCCGCCGGGTCGTGATTCCCTTGGTGCGCCGCAGCAATCTTGAAAACGCCGTAGCGCTGGTAGGTTCGCCGCTCAATCCGGCGTTCAACATCGAAGGAATAGCAGTGGTGCTGCACCCGCTGGAAATCGTATCTGTCGCTACCGATCAGCTAGGCGAAAAGGTCGCCACGCTTGCGCAAGAAGGCGACCGCATCACTGCTGCGATGGATGAATTATTGACGCGGGCTTGGGCGTAGCTGGAATAAAATCGGCTCCGACACCTTGGGTTCTGCAAGCCGTTTCAATTGCTCACGGAACCGCGCCAAATATTGCGTGCGCGGCTTACGGCACAACGACAGCAACATATTGCAGCATGCTTAAGTTAGTGCCATTGGACTCCGGCACTTTTTGTTCTTTTTGTTGTTTAAAAGCTGACCATGACATCCTTACCAAACTTTAAGCCGGCGACATCGGCAGCTAGGCGGATGATGGTTTTTTTCAGCACGTTGTTGAGGTTGGTAGAGACAAGCCAACCGCCCGGTAAAGTGTCGTGCATATCGCGAAGATCTTCACGGTCCGGGTAAAGTTCTTCTGGTGTCCGCGCGATGTAGCGGCGTTTGCGGCCTTGTGCGTCTGTATGTTGGGAACAGCGTTCGAGAAACGATGGATCGGTCTTGGCGAGCTCTCGAAGAACGATGACCATGGCATCCTTGGCGTTGTGGTATGCGTACTCCTTTCCGAGCAACACGAGCTTACCGCTGCGGGTTGTTTCGTTCGTTGTGCGCGTCAGAGTCAAACGGGGAGGAACTTCGCTACTTTGCTGCATTTTATTATTGCGTGCCGCCTCCACAATGCTTGTCTTTCCGAGGCCTACGAGAAACTCTGCTACATCGTCCGCATCTGGCCTGACTCCGGCTCGCGATTCCACGGCGTTGGTCAACATCTCCACGAGGAGTTCGTCACCCTTTTCGACCAATTCACGCCATGCCTCAGGAATGGCGGCTTTGGCCTGCGATTGCCGATTGCGACTGCGGTATTCCTTTCGCGCAGTCTCAAGTGCTTCGCCGGATTGAACTCTAGCGCATTCCAAGTATCGGCGAAGCGCTGCGTCGGCTTCGGCAGGCGGGCGCTCGTAGAGGTCGAGCATGTAAATGCGACGATCCTCGTAGCTACCTTGTTCCGCTGGCAGATAAAAACTCCATGTTCTTCCGTCAGTCAACACGACAAACGGAACACCCGTGTGGAAGGCGTATTCGAGTGCTTGACGCACCGCATTCTCAGCTTTACCGGGCTGTTTGACTTCGATGAATATTGCCGGCTTTGACGGCGGATGGCACAGCGCGAAATCCACACGACCTTCCCCGGTTTGATATTCAGGCCAGACGACATTGGTATCCCAACTGTTCCACCCAAGTTCCTGAAAAACGCGTAGCACAATGCCTTGGGATATTGCCTGCTCGTTGGGAAATTTACCTTGATGCAGCTTTGATGTGATGTCGGCGAGTGTGGATTCGAGTGACATAATTTTTCCTTAAGGTTAATCGTTGGCGTGCTTCGTAACTAAACTGGTCAGCATCGCAATTGTTTTCACTCATGCACCACCAATGTATCGCCAGTAATTTCAACAAAGCGGCTGGTCGCAAAGGCGGCTTCTATGCCGGATAGGTTTGCATGTAAAAGTTTTTCCAATTCGGCGTTGTTGATATTGCCAGTGGAAATCAATAACAGCAGCGGCTCGCCAGTAACCAGGAAGGTCTGCACGAAGTCGGCATCTTTACTAACTACAATGCGTCCATCCCGTTTGGCGCGGGCGACGACTTCTTGATCTGTAGTGAGGTTCTTGCGGGGAAGATCGAGGGTGT
>CAZMWC010000370.1:0-2019 GCA_964569805.1 uncultured Gallionella sp. | reverse complement strand
TGTAGGATGTGGTGACCCTTCGGCTACGCTCAGGACTAAAGGCCTTGCGAACCGCATCATTTGTCACGCGAGCGATGCGGTTCCTTCGTCACCGCATCCTACCCTCCTGTTTTTTTGTTCTCCGGTACTTCTCAGGTTCGGCTAGACGAGTCCCATCGTCACCAGCGCGATGAATGCGGCGAACAGCGCGAAGTGGCTGATGCCCTCGATGGCGTTGGTCTCGCCGTCATGCAGGTTGTTCATCACGGTGAGGAAGGTGAGCAGCAGCATGCCTGCCTGCACCGGTGTCAGTGCCATGATGATGCGTTCGCCCGTGAACAGCGCGATGGTCTCGATCACCGGCAGCGTGAGCAGCACGGTGGCGAGTGATGCACCCAGCGCGATGTTGACGGTGGTCTGCATGCGGTTCTGCTGCGCGGCCTTGAGCGCGGTAAGTATCTCCGGGCTGGCCGAGATCAGCGCCACCAGCACGGCCGGGATGGACTTGGGCAGGCTGCTGCCGGAGAGGCCGGCATCCAGCAATACCGATAATACTTCGGAGAGCAGACCGACCAGCACGATGGTGCCGAGCATGATGCCGACATGCAGTGCGTTCGGGCTGTGCGATTCGTCATGCGCCTCTTCGTCGAGTTCGCTGGAATATTCGAAAAAGGTGCGATGTTCCACGGTCTGCAAACGCAGGAACCCCGCGTACATGACTGCCATCGTACCGATCGAAAAGATCGAGTAAATTTGCCACTTATCGTCCGGCACGAAGTCGGGGATGAACATGCCGATGCCGATGGCGACCAGCAGCATGGCGACGAAGGAATTGGCCGAAGAGATGTTGTACTTGGTCTGGCCGTGCTTGAGCCCGCCGACAATGGCGGCGAGGCCGAGGATGCCGTTGATGTCGAACATCACCGCGGCGAACACGGTGTCGCGTGCCAGCGTCGGGTTGGGTTCGCCCTGCAGCAGCACCACCAGGATCACCACTTCCACCGACACCGCAGCCAGCGTGAGGATCAGCGTGCCGTAAGGTTCGCCGAAACGCACCGCCAGCACTTCGGCGTGGTGCGCGATGCGGAACGCGACACCGATGATGGCGGCGAGGATCACCAGCAACAGTCCCCACAATGCTGTGCCACCGTGTTCGACGGCGCTGTGTTCGAGCGCGAAGCCGAGACCGAGGATGAGGAACGCGATGGCGATGGGGAATTCGGACTTCAGATATTTCATGGTTTGCGTTGATATGTGACGAAGTGATATTCCAGCGGCTGCGGTTCGGTTTGGGTGTGCTTCTCCCGTGACACCTCCAGCCATGTTTCGCGGTCTAATTCCGGGAAGTGCGCGTCGCCCGCCACATCCTGCTGTATCTCGGTGATGTACAACCTTGCTACCAGCGGCAACGCTTGGGTGTAGAGTTCCGCGCCGCCAACGATGAAAGCCTCGTCGTCGCCGGAGCAGGCGGCAATCGCTTCCTGCAACGAGTGCGCGATGAGGCAGCCTTCTACCTGCAAATCCCGGTTGCGCGTGACGATCACCGTGGTGCGTCCCGGCAGCGGCCTGCCGATTGAGTCGAAGGTCTTGCGCCCCATGATGATGTGATGCCCCATGGTCAGCGCCTTGAAGTGTTGCAGATCGGCGGGGCAGCGCCAGGGCAGGGTGTTGTTCACGCCGATGGTGCGGTTCTGCGCCATGGCGACGATGATGGCGAGGCTCATATTGCGACGGGAGCTTTGATTGCGTCGTGAGGGTCGTAGCCTTCCAGCGTGAAGTCCTCGAATTTGAAGCCGAAGATGTCTTTCACGTCCGGGTTGATCTTCATCGTCGGCAGCGCGCGCGGCTCGCGCGACAGTTGCAGCGCGGTCTGCTCCATGTGGTTCGAGTACAGGTGCGCGTCGCCGAAGGTGTGCACGAAGTCGCCGTACTCCAGCCCGCACACCTGCGCCATCATCATCGTCAGCAAGGCATACGAGGCGATGTTGAACGGCACGCCGAGGAAGATGTCGGCGCTGCGCTGGTAGAGCTGGCACGACA
>CAZMWC010000369.1:215-2029 GCA_964569805.1 uncultured Gallionella sp. | reverse complement strand
GGTTGGAGTCGGGATCAGCACACGTTGCAAGGCTTCCAGGTTGTCACGCAACTCACGCGGATAGCGCAGATTCACCGGATAACGTTCCAGCCCCTCGACGGTCTCGGTCACGTTCATGCCGCCGATGGCAGACTGCACCACCTCTTGCACATCGCCCACCGTCAGACCGTAACGCGCTGCTTCTTCGCGTTTGATGTCGAAGTCCATGTAGTAACCACCAGCCGCCTTGTCGGCGAATGCCGACAGGGTTTCAGGCAAGTTTTTCAGGGTCTTCTCGATGTCGCCCGCCACCTTTTCCAGCACGTTCAGGTCGGGGCCGGAGACCTTGATGCCGATCGGTGTCTTGATTCCGGTGGAAAGCATGTCGATGCGCGTCTTGATCGGGTAGGTCCAGGCGTTTGACAGGCCGGGAAACTTGATCGCCGCATCCATCTCGCTCATCAATTCCTTGGTGGTCTTGTGCGGATCCGGCCATTCCGCCCGCGGTTTCAGGCTTACGGTTGTTTCGATCATGGCCAGCGGCGCGGGATCGGTGGCGGAATTGGAACGGCCGATTTTGCCGAACACATGATGCACCTCGGGGAAGGTCTTCAGTATCTTGTCGGTCTGTTGCAGCAACTCCTTCGCCTTGGTAATGGAAATGCCGGGGTAGGTGGTCGGCATGTACAGCACATCGCCTTCATCCAGCGTCGGCATGAATTCGGAGCCGATTTTCATTACCGGATAAGCGGTTGCGGCCAGCAGCAGCAGCGCGATCAGCAGCGTCAGCTTGCGCCGCGCCATGGCGATTCCCAGCAGCGGCGCATGCAGCCGTTTTAGCCAGACATTGATCAGATTATGTTCTTCACTGGGGATCTTGCCACGGATCAGCAGCCCCATCAGTACCGGCACCAGCGTGACGGCCAGCAGGGCGGCTGCGGCCATCGCATATGTCTTGGTAAAGGCCAGCGGCGAGAATAAGCGGCCTTCCTGCGCCTGCAGGGTGAATACCGGCAGAAAGGAGACGGTGATGATCAGCAGCGAGAAGAACAGCGCTGGGCCGACCTCTTTGGACGCCGTGGCAATCGCCTCCCATCTCGCTTTCAGGCTGCCGGATTTCTCGCCCAGATGCTCAAGATGCTTGTGCGCGTTCTCGATCATCACGATTGCGCCGTCGATCATCGCGCCGATGGCAATGGCGATGCCGCCCAGCGACATGATGTTGGCGGACAGCCCCTGCCAGCGCATGATCATGAACGCGATGAGGATGCCGACCGGCAGGCTGATGATGGCGACCAGCGCGCTTCTGGCGTGCATCAGAAACGGCAGGCAGATCAGCGCGACCACGATGGATTCTTCGATCAGTTTGTCCCTGAGGTTGTCCACGGCGCGCTCGATCAAATTTCCCCGGTCATACACGGGTACGATCTCCACGCCCTCCGGCAAGCCTTTTTTCAGGCTGTCGAGTTTTGCGCGTACCCGTTCGATGGTGGTCAGGGCGTTCTCGCCGTAGCGCATCACGACGATTCCGCCGGCCACCTCGCCTTCGCCGTTCAACTCGGCCAGCCCGCGCCGCAATTCTGGGCCGAGATGGATGTTCGCCAGTTGTTTGAGATAGATCGGCGTGCCATTCATATCCACGCCGACCGGAATCACTTCCAGATCATGCAGACCCTTTAGGTAACCGGCGCTGCGCACCATATATTCAGTCTCGCCCATCTCCACCAGACGCCCGCCGACATCATTGTTGCTGCGCTGGATGGCATGTTTGACCTTGGCAAGCGGAATGTTGTAGGCAAGCAATGCTTCCGGTTTGACTTCGACCTGATACTGCT
>CAZMWC010000369.1:0-205 GCA_964569805.1 uncultured Gallionella sp. | reverse complement strand
CCGCCGATGGAGGCGACCTCGGCCACGCCGTCCACCGTTTGCAGCGGATAGCGCAAATACCAGTCCTGGATCGAACGTAGTTGGGCCAGATCGTGGCGACCGGATTTGTCCACCAGAGCGTATTCATAAATCCAGCCCACCCCGGTGGCATCCGGCCCCAGCTTGGGCGAGACGCTGGCGGGCAGGCGGTCGGCGGCGTAGTTCA
>CAZMWC010000368.1:0-2032 GCA_964569805.1 uncultured Gallionella sp. | reverse complement strand
AAGCACTTTGAAATGTGATTTGGCGGTTATCCGAAGTTATTGAAATGCTATAATCCGCGCCTCTTTAACGGGTATGGCGATGAGGCCGCCCCTGAAAATAAAACTCGCCATGCCCGTTTTCCCCCCCCCAACCCCGCTCCGCGCCCCACGGCTGGCTTTGCACAGCCAGCCGACTCCGGCAGCGGGAAGCATGCTTCCCGAAACCCCGCCTACGTCCCGAAGGGAGAGGGGGCAAACGAGCCGCTACGCGAGATTCACGTTTAATGGTGCTGTTTCATGTCCGCTGTCTTGAATTTCAAATCCCATTTATCCGATTTATTTGCGCAGGCTTTGTGTGAAGTTGCGCCGAGCCAAAACGCCGCAACTGTCCTGATCGAACGCCCAAAACTGGCCTCGCACGGCGATTACGCCTGTAATTTGGCGATGCAGTTGGCGAAACCGCTGCGCAAGCCGCCGCGCGAAATCGCCCAGGCGTTGATCGCGGCGTTGCCGCAATCCGATGTCGTTGAAAAAATGGAGATCGCGGGTGCGGGCTTCATCAATGTATTTATCACTACCGCCGCGAAGCAAAATGTGGTGCATAGCGTGTTGCAGGCGGGCGCTGGTTATGGGCATGTGCATGTCGGGGGCGGGCGCAAGGTGGGGGTGGAATTCGTCTCCGCCAACCCGACCGGGCCGCTGCACATCGGTCACGGGCGCGGCGCAGCGGTGGGCGATTGCCTGTGCAATGTGCTGCATGCGGCGGGTTGGAACGTGACGCGCGAGTTCTACTACAACGATGCTGGCGCGCAAATCGACAATCTGACGCTATCGGTTCAGTTGCGCTGCCAGGGCATCACGCCGGACGATCCGTCATGGCCGGAATCGGGTTATCGCGGCGATTACATCATGGATGTCGCCAAGGCTTATCTGAACAAAGAAATCATCGAAGCGGACGATCAACATACAACCGGTAAAGGCGACGTGAACGATGCCGAGGCGATCCGCCATTTCGCCGTGGCTTATCTGCGCCGCGAGCAGGATCTCGATCTGCGCGCGTTCGAGGTGGAGTTCGACGTGTTCTCGCTGGAATCCGCGCTGTATACCGACGGCAAGGTGGAAGAAACTGTGAGCAGGCTGATCGCCAGCGGCCACACGTACGAGCAGGACGATGCGCTGTGGCTGCGCACCACCTCATTCGGCGATGACAAAGACCGCGTGATGCGCAAGAGCGACGGCGGCTACACTTATTTCGTGCCGGACGTGGCGTATCATCTGGACAAGTGGCGGCGCGGCTTTGTGCGTGTCATCAACGAGCAGGGTTCCGATCATCACAGCACCATCACCCGCGTGCGCGCCGGATTGCAGGCGCTGGGCGAGGGTATTCCAGAAGGCTGGCCGGACTACGTGCTGCACCAGATGGTGACGGTATTGAAGAACGGCGAAGAAGTAAAAATCTCAAAACGTGCCGGCAGCTATGTCACGCTGCGCGACCTGATCGACGAAGTGGGTTGCGATGCGACGCGCTATTTTCTCGCTGCACGCCACCCGGATTCGCAGCTGGTATTCGATATCGACCTCGCCAAATCGCAAAGCAACGACAACCCGGTGTATTACATCCAATATGCGCACGCGCGTATTCATGCGGTACTGGCGCAATGGGGCGGAAACCGCCAAAGCTTGCTACATGCCGATGTCGGCGCATTGGACAACGAATATGAAACGCTACTGCTGCAAAAATTAATTGATTTTCCGCAAGCGATTGAAAATGCCGCACAAGACCTTGCCCCGCACTTGATCGCTTTTTATCTGAAGGATTTGGCAGCCGATTTTCATAGCTACTATAATGCCTCGCGCTTTCTGGTTGAAGACGAAACGATCAAATGCGCACGGCTGGCTCTGATTGCCGCAATAGCGCAAGTGATGCGCAACGGTTTGACGTTACTGGGCGTGAGCGCGCCAGAGAAAATGTAAGGGCAAAGATGTAATGGCAAAAGGGAGCCTCTATAAATTCATTTTGCGGGATGAAGCGCAAGGAGCCGCGCAGCGAATG
>CAZMWC010000367.1:0-2044 GCA_964569805.1 uncultured Gallionella sp. | reverse complement strand
GCCGCCTGCCACACCAGCTTGGTGCGCCACTTGTCCATGCCCAGCGCGGAAGCCAGCACACCGCTGCCGGTATACGGGATGCCGAGCAGCTCCAGCGCTCCCTGCACCGTGCCGTCCTCGCCATAGCGCCCGTGCAGCGCGATAAATGCGCGCTCATAACCCTCGTCACGCAATGCTTGCAAGTTCTCCACTGCCGGATCGAAGGCATGTGCATCCACGCCGCCGCGCTTGAGCGCCGCCAGCACCGCCGCGCCACTCTTCAGCGATACCTCGCGCTCGGCAGACTTGCCGCCGAACAGCACTGCAACCTTCCCGAAATTTTTCATTTGTTCCATTCAATATTTGGGTAGTAGGGAGTGGAAAGTGGTGAGTGGGAAAACCCACCCCTACTTCCTACTCCCCACTTCCCACTCCCCAATAATTCTCACTTCCGGGTGCAAGTCGATGCCGGTCTGCTGACGCACCGTTTCCCGCACTTCGTTAATCAAATTCTCAATGTCCGCCGCCGTCGCATCGCCAGTGTTGACGATGAAGTTGGCGTGTTTCTCCGACACCTGCGCACCGCCGATGCGCCTGCCCTTCAGCCCGCACGACTCGATCAGCCGTGCCGCGTGATCGCCCGGCGGGTTACGGAACACCGAGCCAGCGTTTGGCAGTTCGAGCGGCTGGCTGGCGCTACGCTTGTCCAGCAGCGCCTTGCTCACCTCGCGCGCCAGCGCGCCATCGCCCGGCTCGAACTTCAGCAGTGCGGAGACGAAAAATTCTTTTTCGTGAAAAGTGAAAGGTGAAAGGTGAAACGAATCCTGCTCCCCATGTTTCACCTTTCCCATTTCACGTTTCACCACGGATCGATACCCGATCTCGTAATCCTGCGGCGTGCGCTCGGCCAACTCGCCGCAACGCGTCAGCACTTGCACGCGCAACACTTTCTGCCATGTCTCGCTGCCGTGACAGCCGGCGTTCATCGCCAGCATGCCGCCCAGCGTGCCGGGGATGCCGGCGAAGAACTCAGCGCCGCGCAGGTCATTTGCTGCTGCGAAGCGCGCCAGTTTCGCACCCGCCACGCCGGCTTCGGCATAGACGTTGCCGTCCGCTTCGAGACGCAATTCACCCAGTGCGCCGTGCAACAGCAACACCGTGCCGCGCAGCCCGCCATCGCGCACCAGCAGATTGCTGCCCAAACCCACCGCATACAACGGCTCGTCCTGCGGCAGGTCGCGCAGGAACGCCTGCAGGTCGGCGAGGTCAGCAGGGCGATAGGCGTGCTCGGCATGACCGCCCGCACGCCAGCTGGTGTGTTTGCTCATTGGCACGTCATGGAGCAGCTCTCCGCGCAGCCCTTTGACGATGAATTTTCCAGGTTCAGTCATATTCATGATTTGCCGTTCATTTGCGCCAGCATGCCCGGCACGCTGCCGACCGTGCCGGCACCCATGGTGATGACCACATCGCCATCGCGTGCCATCTGCATGATGGCCTGCGGCATGTCGCCGACCCGCTCGACGAACACCGCCTCGTTCTGCCCCGCCACGCGCAGCGCGTGCATCAGCGCGCGCCCGTCCGCCGCGACGATGGGCGCTTCGCCCGCCGCGTATACCTCGGTCAGCACCAGCGCATCCACGCTGCATAACACGTTGACGAAATCCTCGAACAGGTCGCGCGTGCGCGTGTAGCGATGCGGCTGGAATGCCAGTACCAGCCGCCTGCCGGGAAAGGCACCGCGCGCCGCCGCCAGCGTCGCCGCCATCTCGGCCGGATGATGGCCGTAGTCGTCAATAAGAGTAAAACTTCCTCCCCCGCCAGAATTAAAAAATTGCTTTTCTCGTTCGCCTCCTCTCCCGCTTGCGGGAGAGGATTGAGGAGAGGGGGTTTCTTCGGAAGAGGAAACGTTCGCCCCCTCCCCCCTCGCGGGGGAGGGTTGGGGAGAGGGGGGAGGGGTGGGCACCCCGCCATCCGGCAACGCGATCTCCCCATACCGCTGAAACCGCCGCCCCACGCCCTGGAACTCGGCCAGCGCCGCGACGATCGCGTCATCCGGCACACA
>CAZMWC010000366.1:0-2058 GCA_964569805.1 uncultured Gallionella sp. | reverse complement strand
GCTCGCCTGGCTGAGTTGCGCAACGCTCAATATCTTGATGAATCGTTCAATGAAGCAGTGGATCGTCTCGGGCTTACCCAGGCACAGTTACACCAACGTCATGACCAGCTTTTCGGGCTATCGGTGATCTATGGGCTGATTGTCATGGTTGCGTTTGGTTTTTTGTGCGCAACAACGTATTCACCTCATCCAATCAATCATGCCCTGATGTCGTCCGGTGTGATAATCGTGGCCGGTTCCAAATTCATCACAGCCAGATTCCGTGTTGCGCAGATCCGGGCCGGACGGCTATTCGGATTCAAGGAATGGCTATTCGGCAAAACGGAACATCAATGATGGATATGCCGCCGGCCATTCTTGATTTACACCAGCAAGAAGCGTGTATCGAGCGTGCTGCAGCGCATTATGGCGCACATCCGGACATTATCCGTGCAGTCATGCGCACAGAGGGCGGTAAAACCGGAAATATTAGTTACAACAAGGACGGCTCATTCGATATTGGCAAAATGCAAGTCAACAGCGTGCATTTGCCCGAGTTGGCGAATTACGGCATTACCTCTGCCATGTTGACGAATGATGAATGCCTCAACATTCATATTGGCACTTATTATTTGCAGAAGAACGTCATCACGGCGCCGCATTTCTGGAATGGTGTCGGCAGGTATCACTCCAAGACGCCCGTTAAAAATATCAACTACCAATATCGGGTCTGGGGCAATCTTGAGAAATTGCGCAACGAGCGAGGGTACCGGTAATGGCCAACCCATCGCCATCCAATAACAATACCGATAACGAATTACTCTGGGTTCTGGGCGGAGTTTTTTTGTTGGTGATCGCGGCATGGTTTGTCGGGCACGAAAGGATATCGGCATTCGTCATGAAGGTGCGCATGTTCGAATCATATTTCCTTATCTTTGACGAGGAAGCGCGAGACGCGATTCGTGAATGGGTGTCAACTACCGACCCGAAGGATGTAACCATTTTGGAGCTGTGGCAATCAGGCCTTGTGGCCGGGCGTTCGCTGCGGTTCTTCGTTGGGATTGCGATCACTGCCCTGTTCGCGTACCTGGTCTATCGTTCCCCTGACCGAAGCGGCCGGTACACGAAAACTTACGACATGATGAGTTTGGCAACGCAGGAATCGGATGAGTGGAAGGTCGTTAAACCCGTTCTTGGCCAGAACCTCGACAAGGTGTCGATCGACGATCCGATCAACGGCATGCGTGCCCGCCCTCGCGATTATGGGCGCAAGCACGGGTTCATTGTGCGCATATCGACACTTGGTGATAAAGCGACCAGCGCCAACGTCGAGGCGCTCGATCGCAAGGATGCCCTTCTGCTTGACCGCACCAGGGCGATTTTTGGGAAACAGCTCGGGCACATGTGGCAGGGGGTGAACGAGTTGAAAATCCATGAGCGCTGCTTATTCGCCGCCTTCGCTGCACAGATCAACAACAACACATCCATGTCGCAGCAGATTATTGACGACCTCGCCGAATCGTACCTGGAAGCGCGAAAAACCAAGGACATCAGCAAGATCAATTCTCACAAAGCTGCCGAGGCGTTGAAAAAATACGGCAACACCAAAGCAGTTCAAAAGATAGTGGCCCGCCATGCCTACTCAAGAACGGTATTGATTTCCATGCTGAGCAGGGCAAGGGAAAACGGCGTATTGCCGCCGAACTGGTTTCGGTGGCTCAAAACGGTGGACAGGGTGACATGGTATGCGCTCACGGATCTCGGCCTCGATGTGGCCAGCGTGGAAGCTGCTGGAATTCGTGCACATTGGTTGGCTGAGTCGATGGCAAGAGCGCCGATCGTGAATCCGATGATCGAGAATGCGGTGGTCGGATTGAAGATTTATTTGGGAGAAATTACTGATGATGAAGAAGTTGATGATTAAGAACTGGCTGCTTGGCGCTGTCAGATTTGTGTTTAGTCCGCTAACGGGGCTTTTCAGGTGGACGAGGCGCAAGATATCGCCGCCGCTCAAGGTTCGATTGACCCGAAACAGCCTCATGATCTCGTTGCCGGCGAATCAGGGCGGACTGCTTCACG
>CAZMWC010000365.1:0-2075 GCA_964569805.1 uncultured Gallionella sp. | reverse complement strand
TATGGCTGCAATCGCTGCCGTTTGCGCGGCTGGCCTCGCGTATCTTTGCCGCAGCTCCGGTCAGGAAAGGCGGCGGGGGTTCGGGCGGCGAGCAGGGTGGGTTGCTGGGAAGTTTGTTAAACGGTGACGACTGAGCAGCTTCCGGCACGCGGATTCGGTTCCGGCCTGCCGCCGGAAGGGGCGCCGGTACAGCTGCGCTTCGCGGGCGGGCAATTTCATATCGAAGGCTGGCCGGATGTCGTTGCGGTGAGCCGTAGCGAAGTGACTGTGCGCCAACAGGGAGATGGGCTGCTGCTCGAATGGCAAACACCCGCAGGCCATTGTGCGATGCTGCTTGAGCCGAAAACAGCCACCGCCCTTGCCGCGTGGTTACCGCACGCCTCCGTGCATCGCGATTCCGCAACACGCCGCTGGCTCTCGATTTCGCTGTTCCTGTCCATCGGCCTGCCGTTGCTGCTGCTGGCGTTATTTTTCGCTTTTCGTGCCGAGATCGTCGATGCCGTCGTAGCGCGCATACCCGCCGAACAGGAAATCAAGCTGGGCGAACAACTGTGGCAGATGCAGAGCGCACAGCTCAAGCTGATCAAAGGCACTGCCGCGAACCGTTTTCTCGAAGAAACCGGGGCGCGCCTCGCGCAGGCACGGCCTACGCCATACCGCTATCGCTTCTCTCTGGCAGACGATTCTAGCGTCAATGCCTTTGCGATGCCTGCCGGTTTCATCGTCGTGCATCGCGGGCTGATCGAGAAAGCGGCGTCTGCCGAAGAAGTGGCCGGTGTGCTGGCGCATGAGATCGAGCATGCCGAACAGCGTCATGCGTTGCGCGCCCTCGCGCAGAAGCTGGGTTTTGCGGCTGTCTGGATTGCCGTCACGGGCGACGTGGGTGGCGGCCTTGCAGGGGAGTGGTTGGCAGGGCTGGCCGGAATGCAATTCTCCCGCGCCCAGGAGTCCTCGGCCGATGCAGGGGGCTATGAACGTCTATTGGCGGCAAAAATCGATCCGCGCGGCATGGCGAGTTTTTTCGAAACGCTGTCGAAGCAGCAGGGTGACTTGCCTGGCGCGCTGAGCCTGCTTTCCACTCATCCGGCCAGCGCGGAACGCGCTGCGGCCATCAAGGCACAATTGAAAACCGCGCCTGTTTTTCCGTCGCTGGCTTATGACTGGGCGGCAATCCGCGCATCGCTGATCCCCTAACAGGCTGTTGAAATTCGCCCACGTGTCAACGCGGGTTTCAGGTCAATCGTTATAGATACCGTGTTCATGATTTGATTTTGGAGAGCAAGCCATGCGCGGAACGGATGCAATGCAAGAGAGTTTATTTACGGTAAGCAAGCTGGAAGATTTCGTGCCGACGGATCACCCGCTACGCGCGGTCAGGCTGCTGGTCAACGAAGCGCTGGCGCGGCTAAACGGCCTGTTCGACACCATCTACGCGGATTCCGGGCGAGACTCCATCGCCCCCGAGAAACTCATGCGCGCCCTGCTGCTGCAAGTGTTCTACTCGGTGCGCTCGGAGCGGATGCTGTGCGAACAGATGAGGTACAACCTGCTGTTCCGCTGGTTCGTGGGGATACCCATCGACCAGGCGGTGTGGGACCACTCGGTATTCTCCAAGAACCGGGATCGGCTGCTCGAGCATGAAGTCATCGAATCGTTTTTTACCGAGGTGATGAGACTGGCGGACAAACGCAACCTGCTGTCGAAGGAGCATTTTTCGGTGGATGGCACGCTGATTCAAGCCTGGGCCAGCCAGAAGAGCTTCCGCCCAAAGGGTGATGACGACCAGACGCCAACGGACAGCGGGCGCAACGCGCAAGCCTGCTGGAAAGGCCAGCACCGGAGCAACGATACCCACGCGAGCCAAACCGACCCGGATGCGCGGCTGTACCGCAAGAGCAGCAATACCGCCGCCATCCTGAGTTACCAGGGCCATGTGTTGATGGAGAACCGCCACGGGCTGGTGGTGAGCGCGGTCGTCACCCATGCCGACGGGATGGGCGAACGTGCGGCTGCACTGGCAATGCTGGACACCGTTCCGGGCAGCAAGCCCAAGACGGTAGGTGCGGACAAGGCTT
>CAZMWC010000364.1:0-2089 GCA_964569805.1 uncultured Gallionella sp. | reverse complement strand
GCTCGGCGTGCTGACGCTGGACGGCTTCATCGGCCCGGCGCATGTCTCGACGGTGATCGGCAGCCGCCCTTACGAATATTTCGCCGAGGAGTTCCAGAAGCCGGTGGTGATCGCCGGGTTCGAGCCGCTCGACGTGATGCAGGCCATCCTGATGCTGGTGCGCCAGTTGAACGAGGGCCGCGCCGAAGTGGAAAACGAATTCTCCCGCGCGGTGACGCGCGACGGCAACGTCAAAGCGCAGTTGCTGGTCGCGGAAGTATTCGAGCTGCGCCGCGTGTTCGAGTGGCGCGGCCTCGGGGCAGTACCTTACAGCGCGCTGCGCATCAAGGCGCAATATGCCGATTTCGATGCCGAGTTGCGCTTTGAAATTCCGGCAATTTCAATCGCGGACAATAAGGCGTGCGAATGCGGCGCGATCCTGCGCGGCGTGAAGCAACCGCAGGACTGCAAGCTGTTCGGCACGGCCTGCACGCCCGATAATCCGATGGGGTCGTGCATGGTGTCGAGCGAAGGCGCGTGTGCGGCGTATTACAGTTACGGGCGATTTCGCGCCCCATCATTTCCCTGTGCGCGCGACATGCAAAGCCCGTAAAATGCGCGCCTTGTTTTTCGTTTTTCCGTTCAAACCATGACCATACGCACCCGTTTTGCCCCCAGCCCTACCGGTTATTTGCACATCGGCGGCGCGCGCACCGCGCTGTTCTCCTGGGCATACGCCCGCAAGCTGGGCGGCACATTCATTTTGCGCATCGAAGATACCGATCTGGAACGCTCCACACAGGAATCGGTGCAGGCGATCCTGGACGGGATGTCATGGCTAAACCTGGATTACGACGAGGGGCCTTTCTATCAGATGCAGCGCATGGAGCGCTACAAGGCGGTAATCCGGCAGATGCTGGAGGAGGGCACGGCTTACCACTGCTATACCTCGCCGGAAGAATTGGAGCACATGCGTGAAGCGCAACGTGCGCGTGGCGAAAAACCGCGCTATGACGGGCGGTGGCGGCCGGAGCAGGGCAAGGCGCTGCCCGATTCACCGGAAGGTGTTATGCCGGTAGTGCGCTTCAAGAGCCCTCTGTGCGGCGCGACCGCATGGGACGACATGATCAAGGGAAAGATCGTGTTCGAGAACAGCGAGTTGGATGACCTGATCATTGCCCGTGCCGACGGCACGCCGACTTACAATTTCTGTGTGGTGGTGGACGATTTGGATATGGGTATCACCCAGGTCATCCGTGGCGATGACCACGTCAACAATACACCGCGCCAGATCAATATTCTCAAGGCGCTCGGGGCGACGCTCCCGCAATATGCGCACGTGCCGATGATCCTGGGCAGCGACGGCGAGCGTTTGTCCAAGCGGCATGGCGCGGTGAGCGTGATGCAATATGCGGAGGATGGTTTTCTGCCCGAAGCGCTGGTTAATTATCTCGCGCGTCTGGGTTGGTCGCACGGCGATGAGGAAATATTTTCCGTGCAGCAATTGGTCGAATGGTTCGATTTGCGGCATATCAGCAAATCGGCGGCGCAGTTCAACCCGGAAAAGTTGCGCTGGCTGAACCAGCATTACATCAAGCAGGCCGACAATGTGCGTCTGGCAGGTCTGGTGCGCAAACATCTGGCAGAGCGCGGCGTGCAGGTAAGCGATGCGCCGCAACTGGAAGCGGTGGTCGCTCTATATAAGGAACGTGTGGCGACGTTGCTGGAAATGGCGGACGAAGCGGAGGTGTTCTATATCGAAGTGCATCCGGCACAGGCGTTGCTGGATATGCACCTTGTTCCCGAAGTGCTTCCCGTCTTGCGCGAACTTGCCGAACGTTTTATGGATGTCGCCTGGGATGCACCCACGCTGGCTGCATTGATTAAGGAATTGCTGGCCAAACACAATTTGAAAATGCCCAAGCTGGCGATGCCGCTGCGTGTGATGCTGGTGGGCCAAACCCACACGCCATCGGTGGATGCCGTGCTGGCGTTGTTTCCGCGCGAAACCGTGTTGGCGCGTATGAAAAAATATCTGTAACTAGCAGCCTGTCTGACTTGAAGAATCGAAGCGAAAATTCGGCTGGGCGAGGGCAGATTTTGACGGTTT